>DASXQC010000447.1:0-18791 GCA_036493235.1 Reyranella sp. | reverse complement strand
AGCGCGTTCATCTCAGGGAAGTCGACAATCGCCTTGACCAGCGCCTGCATCAAGAATGGGATAAGAGTGAGCCGCGGATGGTCCGGCCGCTCCTCGGCGTTGAGGGTCTTGCGCAACTCTTCGAGCGCTGTGACATCGACCTCCTCGACATAGGAGAAGTGCGCGATCCGCCGCTTCGACTCGGCCATCTTCTGGGCGATGCGCCGGCGCAGGCCGACCATCTTGATGGTTTCGACCTTGGGGTTGGCGACCCGCGCCGTTCCTCCAGCCGCAGTCCCGCCGGCGCCGCGCAAAAAGGCATCGAGATCGTCATGGCTGATCCGTCCGGCCGGTCCGCTACCGCGCACCTGACGCAGATCGACGCCGGCATCGCGGGCCTGCCGACGTACGGCGGGGGATGCGATCGGCTTGGCCATCGCCGGCCGCGGTAGCGAGGGCGACGCCGCTTCGGCCCGAACGGCAGGCCGCGGCGGTTCGGCCGGAGGTGGCTCCTTCCTGACTGCAACAGGCGCCGGCTTCTTCGGTGCCGGCGGCCGTCCAGCAGCTGCTGCCTGCTTGGGCGTGGCCACCACCTCGTCATTACCGGCACCCGCCACTTCGAGGCGAACGAGCTCGGCGCCGACCGCGAGGATGCTGCCAACCTCGCCGGCCAGGGCAACGACGGTTCCGGCGACCGGCGACGGGATTTCCACCGTCGCCTTGTCGGTCATCACGGCGGCGAGGACCTGGTCCTCCAGCACCGACTGGCCGACCTCGACATGCCATTCGACTATTTCGGCTTCGGCGACTCCCTCTCCGACATCGGGGAGCTTGACGATGCGGGTGCCCATCTCAAGCCTCCATCACGGCTTTGAGAGCACGGCCGACGCGCGCCGGACCCGGGAAGTAGTCCCATTCCTGAGCATGTGGATAGGGCGTGTCCCAGCCGGTCACGCGCGCGATCGGGGCCTCGAGACTGTAGAAGCAATGCTCCTGCACCAGCGCCGTCAGCTCGGCACCGTAGCCGCCGGTCAGCGTCGCCTCGTGGACGATGATGCAGCGTCCGGTCTTCTGGACCGACGCGGTGATGGTCTCGAGGTCGTAGGGCAGAAGCGTCCGCAGATCGATCACCTCAGCGTCGATCCCCGTCTCGGCCGCGGCGGCTTCCGCCACGAACACCATGGTGCCGTAAGCCAGCACCGTCACTGCTGTCCCTTCCCGGCGGATAGCGGCCTTGCCGAGCGGAACCGTGTAGTGGCCGTCCGGCACCTCGCCCTGCGCATGTTTGGACCACGGCGTCACGGGCCGGTCGTGATGACCGTCGAACGGCCCGTTATAGAGCCGCTTGGGCTCGAGGAAGATCACCGGATCGTTATCCTCGATCGCTGCGATCAGCAGGCCCTTAGCGTCGTAGGGATTGGACGGAACGACGGTCTTGAGTCCGGCGACGTGCACGAACAGCGCTTCCGGACTCTGGCTGTGCGTCTGGCCGCCGAAGATGCCGCCGCCGGTCGGCATGCGCACGACCAGCGGGGCGGTGAACTCGCCGTTCGACCGGTAGCGCAGGCGCGCCACCTCCGACACGATCTGGTCGTAGCCCGGATACATGTAGTCGGCGAACTGGATCTCGACGCAGGGCCGGAGCCCATAGGCCGCCATGCCGACGGCCACGCCGACGATGCCGAGCTCGCTGATCGGCGTGTCGAAGCAGCGGCTGGTGCCGAACTTCTGCTGCAGCCCCTGGGTGCAACGGAAGACGCCGCCGAAGTAGCCGACATCCTCGCCGAACACGACGACATTGTCGTCACGCTGCATCGAGACGTCCATGGCGTCGCGGATCGCCTCGACCATCGTCTTGCGCGGCACGGTCAGACTCCCGCCTGCTGGCGCTGGCGGCGCAAGTGCGGAGGCATGGTCTCGTAGACGCCTTCGAACATGTCGCGCGCCGAGGGATGCGGACCCGAGTGCAGCGTTCCGTGGGCCTCGGCCTCCTTCTGGGTCTCGATCACCGTCGCGAGGATCTCCGCCTCGGCCTGCTTGTGCCGTTCCTCCGACCAGGCGCCGAGGCGGATCAGGTGCTGCTTCAATCGCAGCACGGGATCGCCCAGCGGCCACGCATCGGATTCGGTCTTCGGTCGATAGGCCGTCGGATCGTCCGAGGTGGAATGGGCGCCGACGCGATAGGTCACGTACTCGATCACGGTCGGGCCAAGATTGCGGCGCGCCCGGTCGGCCGCCCATTTCGCAACGGCATGGACGGCGAGGTAATCGTTGCCGTCGACCCGCAGTGCCGGCATCCCGAACCCGAGGCCACGCGCGGCGAAGGTTCCCGAGCCGCCGCGGGCGATGCCCTGGAAGGTCGAGATCGCCCACTGATTGTTCACGATGTTGAGCACCACCGGCGCCTTGTAGGTCGAGGCGAACACGAGGGCCGCATGGAAGTCGGACTCCGCCGTCGAGCCGTCGCCGATCCAGCCGGCCGCGATCTTCGTATCCCGCTTGATGGCCGACGCCATCGCCCAGCCGACCGCCTGGACGAACTGCGTGCCGAGATTGCCGGAGATCGAGAAGAAGCCGTGCTCGCGCGAGGAGTACATGATCGGCAGCTGGCGGCCCTTCAGCGGATCGAGCTCGTTCGAGTAGATCTGCGACATCATCTTGGCCATGGGGTAGCCGCCCGCGATCAAGAGTCCCGCCTGCCGATAGGTCGGGAAGTTCATGTCGCCGGGCAAGAGTGCCATGCGGAAGGCGCAGCTCACGGCCTCCTCGCCCATATGCTGCATGTAGAACGACGTCTTGCCCTGGCGCTGCGCCATCAGCATGCGCGCATCGAACGCCCGGAGCGTCATCATGTGCCGCAGCCCCTCGAGCAGCTCGTCCTTGCTCAGCTGGCCGGCCCACGGCCCGACAGCCTCGCCTTCGCGATTGAGCACGCGAATGATCGAATAGGCCAGGTCGCGGATCTCTTCCGCCGCGACATCGGCCTCGGGCCGCCGGACCTCTCCGGCCGGGGATATCTCGACATCGCTGAAGTCCGGCGTGCCGCCCGGGCGCACCGCCGGCGCGGGCACATGGAACGATAGGCGGCCGGCATCAGACATGGGAAGCTCCCGGTTCGACGATCCCCTCGACAATAACGCATCAAATGTGTTCATGCCGAGAATGCAGAGGGACCATTCTGGAGTGGAAGCCACAATGAGGTTCGTTGCAATCCTGCTGGTGCTGCTGTCGTTCAGCACTGCCAGTCATGCCCAAAGCATGACATCGCATCTGGCCAAGATCGACGATGCGGCAGCCCTCAATGCCGCCGTGTCCGACATCGGCAAGCTCTCCGCGCGACAAGCTGAGGCCCTGGCGCGAGCGATGGCTGACTGCTGGGACGGATTGGCGACTCGCAGTGCAACAGATCGTGCCCTCGAGGAGTGTGCCCGGTCCCATCGTTACTTCACCGTCATCACCGACGACGAAGCGCCGCTGCGGCAAATGTACGACTCGTGGTACCTCGAACGCGTGGTGAAGGGAGCGAAGGCAAACAAGCAGCGCGGTGCACTGCTGACGGGCGTCGAGCAGGCTTTCACAGCCGCGATCAGGAAGCGGTTCGACGTCCTCGATCAGGAGCGCAAGTAGCGCTTAGCGACAGCTTGGCGGCGGGTGCATTTCCAGCGTCTTCAGATCGGCAGCCACTGTCACCATCTCGGCATCGACCGTCACGCGATCCAGCACGCCCGATTCGTACAGCCGCGCCGTCAGCGAAAAGAGCGGCTTGTCCTTGCCGCCGCGCTTGAAGCTCATCTGGACCGGCCACGACCGTCCCGCCACGTCGATCGGCTCCTCCGACGGCGGCCGACGCCGCAGCGCACTATCGACGATCTGTGCAACGTCCACGCGGAAAGCCTCGCCGCTGCCCTGGGCGTCGAAGCTCAGCATGGAGAACGAGGCCATCCCCGCGCGCAGCCTGTCGATGACATAGGCGATCGACGCCACCGGCATCCGCGTGAGCTTGGGCAACAGGATGTCTGCAGAACCGTCAGGCGACTTGCTCTCGGCGCGCAGCTCGCCGCCCGCACGCTGCACCGAGCCGTTCACCTCGCGCTCGGCGCCGTTCTGGACCTGCCGCGAGCGGTAGTGCAAATCGTCGCCCGAGCGGCCTTCATCGCTGACCAGCGTGGAGGCAACGTCGAATTTCCAAGTCGCCGAGATCGGGACCTCGCCCTTCACGTCGCGCTTGAGATGCCAGGCCGTGCAATCGAGCGTGAGATCCTGCGTGGCGGTGCCGACGCGGGGGGAATTGATGGCCGTACCCAACCGCAAAACATAGTCGGCACGGTGGGGCTGCATTTGGGGGGGCTGCATTTGGGCCCACGCGCCCTGCGCAAACAGCAGCACGCCCGCCGGAAGAAGGCACATCAACACTCGCATTGGAGGAGACGATGGGGATCGATGGGGATCAGGTCAACTGCCAGCCTGTCCCCCGCCGCAGGCTGGACGTCCGGGCTTCCAATGCTCACATTCCGGGCGTTATGACCGACCCCAACGACCTTTTCGCCGCCACCATGGCGGCGGCTGGTTTTGCGCCTCCCGAACTGCCCGAGGAACTGCCGAAGCCTGCAGCTATCGAGGCGGCCGATCGCATCTCGCGCTCCTGGATCAGCCGCCATGCCGGCGCGCTGTACGTCGGCTCGCCTGAACATCTGCATGAAACATGCAGAATGTTCCGCGAGACATTCAACCCTTACCGGCCGGCGGTCATCGCCTGGCCTAGGCTCAGCCCCGACATGCTGCAGCGACTGACGTCGCTGCCGATCTGGGACATCGCCGTCCATACGGAAGGCCGCGCCCGGCTGCGCTTTGCGTCCTACGCCGCCACGGTGCAGACGCCGGAAGTACGCGACGTCGTGATGCTGAATGCCTGGGAGGAGAACCGGCACAAGGAAGTGCTCGGCAATTTGGTCAGGACCTATGGCATTGCGCTGGGGCCGGAGCCCGCCTATCGCGTGCCGCGCGACCCGGAGTGGATGTATCTCGTCACCGGATACAGCGAATGCATCGATAGCTTCTTCGCCTTCGGCCTGTTCGAGCTCGCCCGCCGATCGGGATTCTTTCCAACCGAGCTGGTGGAGACGTTCGAGCCCGTGATCCAGGAGGAGTGCCGGCACATCCTGCTGTTCGCCAACCTGGTCGCCTGGCAACGGGCATCCCTGCCGTGGTGGCGGCGCATCGTCTTCGAAGGTCGCGTCATGGCGGCCTGGGGCTACATCGGCTGGGAACGGCTGGTGCTGGCACGCAGCATGAAGACGAGCGGCATGGGCACCGGGCAGGACAGCAACTTCACCGCAAGCACCGCGCAGGCCGTTGCTCCGGTCGAGATCGGGGTGCGCGATCTCATGGCCCTCTGCCTGGAAGAGAACGACCGCCGCTTTGCCGAGTACGATGCGCGACTGGTGCGCCCCAGGACCATGCCGGCCTTGGCGCGAGCGTTCCTCTACCTCACGCGGCTCTGGCCAAAGAAGCGGTCGATCGAAAGACAGTCCGATGAGCGCAGCCCTGCAGGCGGGTGACTGCGTCCTGGTGACGGGCGCGACCGGCTTCCTCGGCTCGGCGGTCGCGCGTGCGCTCGTCGCCCGCGGCGTGACGGTGCGCGCCCTCGCCCGCCCCAACAGCCCAAGGGACAATCTCGCGCAGCTCCACTGCGAGGTCGTCGCCGGCGATCTGACCGACCGGCCTTCGCTCGCCAACGCGATGTGCGGCGTGCGTTACCTGTTTCATGTCGCCGCCGACTATCGCTTCTGGGCGCGCGATCCGTCGGCCATCCTGCGCGCCAATGTCGACGGCACCCGCAACCTGATGCAGGAAGCACTGGCGGCGGGCGTGGAGCGCATCGTCCATACCAGCAGCGTCGCCACCCTCAAGCTCGCGGGCGCCACCGGTCCGGTCGACGAGACCGCGCCGAATTCTCCGGAAGAAGCCATCGGCGTGTACAAGCGCAGCAAGACGCTGGCCGAGCGGGTGGTCGAGGAGATGATCGAGCGAGACAGGCTGCCGGCCGTGATCGTCAACCCTACGACACCGATCGGGCCGCGCGACATCAAGCCGACGCCGACCGGCCGCATCCTGCTCGACGCCGCACGCGGCAAGATCCCCGCCTTCGTCGATACCGGCCTGAACTTCGCGCATGTCGACGACATCGCCGAGGGCCATCTGCTCGCCTTCGAGCGCGGCCGGATCGGCGAGCGCTACATCCTCGGCGGCGAGAACGTGCTGTTGCGCAATCTGCTTGCGACCGTCGCCGACGCCGCGGGCCGGCGCGCGCCGACGATCCGGCTGCCGCGCCTGCCGCTCTTTCCCCTGGCCTACGGGGCGCAGGCGTTCGCCTCCTTCACCGGCAAGGAACCCTTGCTGACCGTCGACGGCTTGCGCATGTCGCGCTACCACATGTTCTTCACCTCGGCGAAGGCCGAGCGCGAGCTGGGCTACCGCAGCCGTGCCTACCAGGAAGGCGTGATCGATGCGTTGGCGTGGTTCCGCAAGGCTGGCTACCTGACATGAGCTGGTCGACGGGTCTGGGGCCCCTCGGATTGGGCCTGCTCGCCTTGGCGATCTGGCTTTACCTGCTGCTGGGCCGCGGTGGCTTCTGGCTGGCGCGCGAGCGCGACCAAAGCCCCGCGCCGCTCGCGCTATGGCCGAACGTGACGGCAGTCGTGCCAGCCCGCAACGAAGCGGATGTAATCGAGCAGTCGATCGGCAGCCTGCTGCGACAGGACTATCCCGGTGCCTTCCGAGTCGTACTGGTGGATGACGGCAGTGACGACGGCACGGCCGACCGGGCTTTGGCAGCACGCGACGGCGCCGGACGGCTGGACATCCTACGCGGCTCGCCCCTGCCGGCGGGGTGGACGGGCAAGGTGTGGGCCCAGCATCAGGGCGTCACGCACGCGCTCGCGTCGGACAACAAGCCGGACTACCTGCTCCTGACCGATGCCGATATCGGCCATGCACCGGACAATCTGCGCGGACTTGTGGCGCAGGCGGAAAGCCAGCAACTGGTGCTCACCTCCTCGATGGTCGAATTGTCGTGCCGGGGCTGGGCCGAGCGTTTCCTCATCCCTGCCTTCGTGTTCTTTTTCCAGATGCTCTATCCGTTCGCCTGGGTCGCCGACCGCAATTGCACGGTCGCCGCAGCGGCCGGCGGCTGCATGCTGGCGCGGCGCGAGGCACTGGAGCGAATCGGCGGCATGGCGTCGATCCGGGCCGAGATCATCGACGACTGCGCTCTTGCGCGTCAGCTGAAGGCCCAGGGGGCAATCCGGCTCGGCCTGACACGCCGCGCCCGAAGCCTGCGGCCTTATGAAGGTCTGGGAGAGATCGGCCGCATGGTGTCGCGCTCGGCTTATGCGCAGCTCGATTATTCGCCGCTGATGCTCGCGGGAACCGTGGCAGGCATGGCGATCACGTATCTAGTGCCTGTCCTGCTCGCGCTGTTCGGCCACGGGCCCGTGCAAGCGGCCGGGCTGGCGGCGTGGCTGCTGATGGCCATCGCCTTCCAGCCGATGCTGCGTTTCTACCGCCTCTCGCCGCTATGGGGTCTCGCCCTGCCGGCAATCGCCACGGCCTATGCGGTGTTCACCGTGCAGTCGGCGTTGGCGGTCTGGCGCGGCCAGGGCGGCCAGTGGAAGGGCCGCGCCCAGGCGCGGATGGGCGAATCGTGACCGACACCGCCGCCTTCGCATCCGGCAAAGGCCATCGCGATGAGAATTTTCCGGTCGCGTCGTGGCTGGTCCGCCGCGAGCTGCGCGCGCCAATCCTCGCCTTCTATCGCTTCGCGCGCGCCGCCGACGACGTGGCCGACCATCCCGGCGCCGCTCCCGACCGGAAGCTCGAGCAGCTCGCACGGATGGAAGCGGCGCTGCACGGCAACGGCGGCAACGCGGAGGGCACGGCACTGCATGCCGTCCTTCAGGCGCACGGCCTCACGGACCTGCACGCGCTCGATCTTCTGGAAGCCTTCCGCCGCGACGTCACCAAGAAGCGCTATGCCAACTGGGCCGACCTCATGGACTACTGCCGCTATTCCGCCGCGCCGGTCGGCCGCTTCGTGCTCGACCTGCACGGCGAAGCGAAGTCGTTGTGGCCGGCCAACGATGCGCTCTGCACCGCCCTGCAGGTGATCAACCACCTGCAGGATTGCGGCAAGGATCATCGCACGCTCGATCGCGTCTACGTCCCGCTCGACGCGCTGGCGGCCGAGGGCGCCACCGTCGACGACCTTGCGGCCACGCAGGCATCGCCGGCGCTGCGACGGACCATCGAAGGCCTCGCCGGCCGCACCGCCGGCCTGCTCGACCAATCGCGCGGCTTCGCGCCTGCGATCGTCGATCGCCGGCTGGCGCTGGAAGTCGGCGCCATCCAGGCTCTGGCAGAGGATCTCACCACCCGTCTGACGCGCCGCGATCCGCTGTCGCAACGCGTCCATCATCGTGCGGTCGAAGCGGCCGGCGTCTCCCTGCGCGGCGCCTTCAAGGTCGCGATCGGTTGGTTGGGATGACGGTCGACGCCGACAACGCAGCCCTGCAGGCGCAGGTCTCGCGCAGCTCGTTCTACACCGCCATGCGCATCATGCCCCAGGCCGAGCGCGAGGCGATGTTCGCCATCTACAAGTTCTGCCGTCTGGTCGACGACATCGCCGACGACGGCACGCGAGCCCGGCCACAGCGCGCCGCCGAGCTCGACGTCTGGCGGGCCGATCTCGCAGCGCTCTATGACGGCAAGCCGGCCGGCCATGCCGCCTTCCTCGCGCAGCCCGTGAAAGCCTTCAGCCTGCGACAGGCCGATTTCCTGGCCGTCATCGACGGCATGGCCATGGATGTCGCCGAGGACATTTGCGCGCCCGACCTCGCCACGCTCGATCTCTACTGCGATCGCGTGGCCGCCGCCGTCGGCCGCCTCTCGACCCGCATCTTCGGCATGGACGAAGAGCCCGGGCTCGAGCTGGCGCACGAGCTCGGTCGAGCGCTGCAGCTCACCAACATCCTGCGCGATCTCGACGAAGATGCCGAGATGGGCCGCCTCTACCTGCCGGGCGAGCTCTTGAAGCAGGCGGGCATCGCCACGACCGAGCCGAACGCGGCGATTGGCGATCCCCGCGTCGACGGCGCCTGCCGCGCCCTGGCCGCTCGCACGCTCGAACACTTCGCGGCCGCCGACCGGCTGCTGCGCTCGCGGCCGCGCGGCCGGCTGCTGGCGCCGAAGCTGATGGAAGCGGTCTACCGCGCAATGCTGAAGGACATGCTGGCGCAGGGCTGGGTCCCGCCGCGCCGCCGCGTACGCATCGCCAAACCGCGCCTCCTGTTGATCGTCGCGCGATGCATCCTGCTGGGATGATCCATGTCGTGGGCGCCGGACTGGCGGGCTTGTCGGCAGCGGTGACGCTGGCCGCGCGAGGCGCACGTGTCGTGCTATCGGAAGCGGCGCGGCAGGCCGGCGGGCGCTGCCGCTCCTACCATGACAGCCAGCTCGACATGACGATCGACAACGGCAACCACCTCGTCCTGTCCGGCAATCCTGCAGTCCAACGCTTTCTCGCAGCCATCGGCGCGCAGGACCGGCTGGCCGGCCCGAGCGCGGCGGCCTTTCCCTTTTTCGATAGAGCGACAGGCAAGAGCTGGACGCTCCGCCCCAATGACGGGCTCGTTCCGTGGTGGCTCCTCGATTCCAGTCGCCGCGTCCCCGAGACAGGGATCGGCGAGTACATCGCGATCGCGAGCCTGATGCGGCGCCATCCCGGCCGGCGGATCGACGAGGTTCTGTCCTGCAAGGGCAACCTGTGGGAGCGGTTCCTGCGTCCCCTGTTCGTGTCGGTGTTGAACACGCCGCCGGAGGAAGGATCGGCCGATCTTGCCGGCGCCGTGATGCGCGAGACCTTCGCCAAAGGCGGCCGCAGCATCCATCCGCGCGTGGCGACGCCGAGCCTGGCGGCGGCCTTTGTCGATCCTGCATTGGAGCGGTTGCGCCGGTCGGGCGCCGACATTCGCCTCGGCCGTCGCCTTGCCGGCCTGAAGCTGCAGGACGGCAAGGTCGCGAGCCTTGTCTTCACCGACGGCGAGCAGGCCCTTGAACCGGACGATCGCGTGATCCTCGCCGTGCCCCCTTGGACGGCCCAGGAGCTTCTGCCCGGCCTGACCGTGCCGGATGCGTTTTGTGCCATCGTCAACGCTCACTTTAGGTTTGCCCCATCACGCCCGCTGCCACTGATCGTCGGCCTGATTGGCGGCACGGCGGAATGGGTCTTCGCCTTTTCCGACCGGCTGTCGGTCACCGTCAGCGCCGCCGACCGGCTGGTCGACATCGACTCGGAAACGCTCGCAGATTTGCTCTGGCGCGATGTCGCGGCCGTCCACGATCTTCCGGCGACGACACCACCCTGTCGCATCGTGAAGGAGAAGCGCGCCACCTTCGCTGCGACGCCGGCGCAGAACGCACGACGCCCTTCGTCCGCGACATCGTGGTCCAACCTCTTCCTGGCGGGTGACTGGACCGATACCGGCCTGCCCGCCACCATCGAGGGCGCCCTGCGCTCCGGCGAGCGTGCCGCGGCCCTGGCGACCCAACGATGAACTTCACTCTCGACAGTCTCGATTCCGGCATCAGCCGCGCGACGCAGGCGCTGCTCGCCCAGCAGCGCAGCGACGGGCATTGGGTCTTCGAGCTCGAGGCCGATGCCACCATTCCCTCGGAGTATGTCCTGCTGCGCCACTATCTCGGCGAGCCGGACGATCTCGAGCTGGAACGCAAGATCGGCGTCTACCTCCGCCGCATCCAAGGCGAGCACGGCGGCTGGCCCTTGTTCCATGGCGGCGCCTTCGACATCAGCGCGACCGTGAAGGCCTATTTCTGCCTGAAGATGATCGGCGACGATCCCCACGCCCCGCACATGCTGCAGGCCCGCGCGGCGATCGTGGCGCGAGGCGGCCTGCTGCGCGCCAATGTCTTCACGCGCATCATGCTGGCGCAGTTCGGGGAGCTTTCCTGGGACGACGTGCCGACCATCCCGGTGGAGCTGATCCTGCTGCCGCGCTGGTTCCCGATCCACCTGTCGCGCATGTCCTATTGGGCCCGCACCGTGATGGTGCCGTTACTGGTTCTGGCCGCCCTGAAGCAGCGGGCGCGCAATCCGCGCGGCGTGCGCATCCAGGAACTTCTCCTCCCGCCTGACCGGCTGCCGCCCAAGCCGCCCAGCCATCAGAAGCGCGTCTGGGCCCTGTTCTTCAACGGGCTGGATCGCGTCCTGAAGATGGTCGAGCCGTACTGGCCGCAGGCCCTGCACCAACGCGCCATCGATCGCTGCCGGAGCTTCGTCGCGGAGCGCCTGAACGGCGAGGACGGGCTGGGCGCCATCTATCCGGCCATGGCCAACGCCGTGATGATGTACGACGCGCTCGGCGAGCCGCCGAATCATCTTGAGCGCGCGATCGCCCGGCGCGCCCTCGACAATCTGCTGATCGTTCGAGCCGACGAGGCCTACTGCCAGCCCTGCGTGTCGCCGGTGTGGGACACTGCCCTCGTCGCGCACACCCTGATGGAGACGGGCGATAAGGACGCGGTCGCCGCGGTCGGGCGCAGCCTCGACTGGCTGCTGCCGTTGCAGGAGTTCGAGACGAAGGGCGACTGGGCCGATCGCCGCCCGCAGCTGCGGCCAGGCGGCTGGGCGTTCCAGTATCGCAACGCCCACTATCCCGACCTCGACGACACGGCGGTCGTCGTCATGGCGATGGACCGCGCCCGCCGCGACTTCTCGGCCGGCAAGAGATACGACGAAGCGATCGACCGCGGCACCGAATGGACCGTCGGCATGCAAAGCGCCAACGGCGGATGGGCCGCCTTCGACGTCGACAACGTCGACGATTATCTCAATAACATCCCCTTTGCCGACCACGGCGCCCTGCTCGACCCGCCGACCGCCGACGTGAGCGCGCGCTGCATCGGCATGCTGGCGCAACTCGGCGAGGCTGCCGACAGTGCGCGCATGAAGGCCGCGATCGGCTATCTCGAACGCGAGCAGAGGACCGACGGAAGCTGGTTTGGCCGCTGGGGCGTGAACTATGTCTACGGGACCTGGTCGTCGCTCTGCGCGCTGAACGCCGCCGGCGTGCCGCCGACGGCGCCGACCGTCGCCAAGGCCGTGGACTGGCTGGTCGCCATCCAGAATGCCGACGGCGGCTGGGGCGAGGACTGCGACAGCTACAAGCTCGACTATCGAGGCTATGAGCCCGCGCCCTCCAACGCCTCGCAAACGGCGTGGGCGCTGCTCGGCCTGATGGCGGCGGGCCGGGTCGATCATCCCGCCGTGGCGCGCGGCATTGCCTACCTGCAGGAGACGCAAGACACGTCGGGTCTCTGGCCGCAGGACGCCTATACGGGCGGCGGCTTTCCGCGCGTGTTCTATCTCCGCTATCACGGCTATCCGAAGTTCTTCCCGCTTTGGGCCCTGGCGCGCTACCGCACTCTCAAGCGCACCAACACCCGACACGTCGCGCACGGCATGTGATGATCATCGCCGCCGTCGGTCTGGAGCGCGAACGCCGCATCGTCGACGGACCGGGCGTCGAGGCGATCGCAGGCGGAGGCGACACGCCGCGACTCGAGGCCTTGCTCAATGAGTGCGCCGCCAAGGCGCACGGCATCATCAGCATCGGCATCGCGGGCGGTCTTGCGCCGGCACTGCGCCCAGGTGACTGGATTCTGGCGGACAGTGTCGATGGCACACCGACCGACGCGGCGTGGACGGGCCGCCTCGCCGCGCGCCTGCCCGACGCGACCCGTGGCCCATTGATCGGCGCCGATGCGATCGTGGCCAGCTCGACCGAGAAGGCCGAGCTGCATCGTACGACCGGCGCGCTCGCCGTGGACATGGAATCGCACGTCGCGGCGCGCGTGGCGCAACGCCATCGCCTACCCTTCGCCGCCGCGCGTGTCGTCTGCGATCCGGCGCATCGCACGTTGCCGCCGGCGGCTCGCGTCGCGATGAAACCGGACGGCCGCGTGGATTTTCTGGCGGTGATGCGTTCCCTGCTGGCGCACCCGGCTCAGCTCCCCGCCTTGATCCAGACGGGCCGGGACGCGGAGCAGGCCTTCGGGTCGTTACTCCGCGGGCAGTGCCGGCTCAGACCCGGACTTTGCGGCCTTGATCTCGGCTAGCTTGGTGTCGACGTGGCGTGAGAAAACGAACTCCGCCGGCCGCTGACGGTCGAGGGAGATGTCCTTCGCCATGGGGCCGTCGGTGCGCACGCCCCGCAGGGCGACGGACGCCGCCTTGATCGGATGGCGCATCATGTCGGCCACGGCCGAGGCCTCGAAGCCCGAATGCACCATGCAGTCGGCGCACTTCTCGTAGTTGCCGACGCCGTACCGGTCCCAGTCGGTCCCGTCCATCAGCTCGCGGAAGGTCTTCGCGTAGCCTTCGCCCAGCAGGTAGCAGGGCCTCTGCCAGCCGAACACCGTGCGGGTGGGATTGCCCCACGGCGTGCAATGGTAGGCCTCGTTGCCGGCGAGGAAGTTCAGGAACATGACCGACTGGCTGAACGGCCATTTCTTGCCGCCCTCACCGCGCGAAAGGATGCCGCGGAACAGTTCCTTGGTCTTGTTGCGGTTGAGGAAGTGCTGCTGATCCGGCGCGCGCTCGTAAGCGTAGCCGGGCGAGACCGTGATGCCGTCCAGCTCCAGCGTCTTCATGTCGTCGAAGAAGCTGGCGACGGCCGCGGGATCGGCGTCGTTGAACAGCGTGCAGTTGATGCTGACGCGGAAACCCTTCGACTTGGCGAGCCGGATCGCCTCCACCGCCTTGTCGTAGACGCCGCGCTGGCAGACCGACTTGTCGTGCATCGCCTGGTTGCCATCGAGATGGATCGACCAGGTGAAGGACGGATGCGGCTGGAAGTCGTCGATCTTCTTGGCTAGCAGAAGCGCGTTGGTGCAGAGGATCACGAACTTCTTGCGCGCGAGGAAGCCCTTGACGATCTGCGGCATCTCGCGATGGAGCAACGGCTCGCCGCCGGCAATCGACACGACAGGCGCGCCGCATTCATCGATCGCCGTCATGCACTCGTCGTACGACAGGCGCTGGTTCAGGATCTCGTCGGGGTAGTCGATCTTCCCGCAGCCCGCGCAGGCGAGATTGCAACGGAACAGCGGCTCCAGCATCAACACGAGCGGATAGCGCTTGCGGCCGACCAGATGCTGGCGAACCACGTAGGCGCCGATACGCGCCGCTTGCAGCAGAGGAATTCCCACAGCCTGCTCCTACCGATTCGCGACCAGTGTTTTGCCAGGCTCGCGAAGTTCCTTGGGCAACCGGAACTCGATCGTCTCGCGCACGCCGTCCATTTCCTCGACCTCGACCGGACCATGCCGGTGCAGAGCTTCGATGACATCGGCCACCAGTTCCTCCGGTGCCGACGCGCCGGCGGTCAGACCGATCGTCTCCACGCCCTCGAGCCACGCAGGATCCAAGGCGCTGCCGTTGGCGATCAGGTAGCTGGGGATACCCTTCTCGACGCCGATCTCGCGCAAGCGATTCGAATTCGAGCTGTTCGTGCTGCCGACGACCAGCAGCAGGTCCACCACATCGCACAGCTGGCGCACGCCGGATTGACGATGCTGCGTGGCGTAGCAGATGTCGGCGACGTCCGGTCCCTGCAGATTGCTGAACCGTGCCTGCAGCGCTGCGATGACACCGCGCGTGTCGTCGACGCTGAGCGTGGTCTGCGTCACGTAGGCCGTCGGCGCATCGTGGGGAAGCTCCAGACGCGCCACGTCCTCGACCGTCGAGACGAGATGAACCGGCCCGCCGACCTGGCCGATCGTGCCCTCGACTTCCGGATGGCCGGCATGGCCAATGAGGATCAGGTTGCGGCCGCGCGCAGCATACCGCTTGCCCTGGATGTGCACCTTGGTGACCAGTGGGCACGTCGCGTCTAGCACCGGCAGCCCACGCGCCTTGGCCTCGTCGATGATCGACTGGGCAACGCCATGAGCACTGAAAATCGTCACCGCTCCATCCGGGATTTCGTCCAGCTCCTCGACGAACACAGCTCCCTTGCGCTCGAGTGTCTCGACCACATGACGATTGTGGACAATCTCGTGGCGCACGTAGACGGGAGCGCCGAACTTTTCGAGCGAGCGGTTGACGATGTCAATTGCCCGCACAACGCCGGCGCAGAAGCCCCGAGGCTGAGCCAGTAGAACCCGCATTCAGATATTTCCTTCCGTTGGCAGGGTCGCAGCTAGATGGGGAGGTTTTCCTCCAGTCGCAATTGCATACCTGCCAACTGCCTTTCGCCGCCCCGAGATCGTCTCCGGTCTAAACGAGCAATCCTGGGTCTGGCCTCGTCCGCCGCGCATACTCCGATAGGGCCACTTTGGATGCAAGTCTCGGAGCCCAACGCCGCATCTGACGGAGTATCCGCCCATATACAAAGTATCAGCACCCATAGTGGAATCCGCCGCCGAGACTCGCCATTACACTTACTATGGAACGCCCGCACCCTCGCGGGTGTAGCAATACAAGTCGACGCAACAACAGGGCGCGTAAAGGTCCGCTATGTCTGTTCCCCCTCTCATGCCGATGCTCGATCGGATACGTACTCCCGCCGATCTGCGCAATTTCCCGACAGCACAGCTCAAGCAGATTGCCGCCGAATTGCGCGCCGAGACGATCGACGCGGTATCCGTGACCGGCGGACACCTCGGCGCCGCGCTGGGCGTGATCGAGCTCACCGTCGCTCTGCACGCCGTGTTCGATACGCCGCAGGACCGTCTGATATGGGACGTCGGCCATCAGGCCTACCCGCACAAGATCCTGACCGGGCGAAGGGAGCGGATTCGTACGTTGCGCCAGGGCGGCGGCCTCTCGGGCTTCACGCGGCGCGTCGAAAGCGAATACGACCCCTTCGGTGCGGCGCATTCCTCGACGTCGATCTCGGCGGGGCTCGGCATGGCGGTTGCGTCGGCGTTGAAGGGCGAGGCCAGACACGTCGTCGCGGTCATCGGCGACGGCGCCATGAGCGCCGGCATGGCGTACGAAGCGATGAACAACGCCGGCGCCAGCAAGGCCAACCTCATCGTGGTGCTGAACGACAACGACATGTCGATCGCGCCGCCGGTCGGCGCCATGAGCGCCTATCTCTCGCGGCTGATCTCGTCGCGGCCCTTCCTGTCGGTTCGCGACCGGCTGGCGAAGCTGGCGCACTACCTGCCGCAGCCGCTCGAGCGCGCAGCGCAGCGCACTGACGAGTTCGCCCGCAGCCTGTTGAGCGGTGGCACGCTGTTCGAGGAGCTGGGCTTCTACTATGTCGGGCCGATCGACGGGCACGATCTCGATCACCTGATGCCGATCCTGCGCAACCTGCGCGACACGGATCACCAGGGCCCGATCCTGCTGCACGTCGTCACCCAGAAGGGCAAGGGATACCCGCCCGCCGAGAAGAGCGCCGACAAGTATCACGGCGTCTCGAAGTTCAACGTGATCACCGGCGAGCAAGCGAAGGCGCCACCGGGCCCGCCGTCCTACACCAAGGTCTTCAGCCAGGCGCTGATCGCCGAAGCCGAGGCCGATGATCGCATCGTCGCGGTGACGGCGGCGATGCCGTCGGGCACCGGGCTCGATGCCTTTGCCAAGCGATTCCCGACGCGCACCTTCGATGTCGGGATCGCCGAGCAGCATGGCGTCACCTTCGCCGCCGGCATGGCGAGCGAAGGCATGAAGCCGTTCTGCGCGATCTATTCGACCTTCCTTCAGCGCGCCTACGACCAGGTGGTGCATGACGTGGTGCTGCAGAACCTGCCGGTGCGCTTTGCCCTGGATCGCGCCGGCTTGGTCGGCGCCGACGGCGCCACCCATGCCGGCGCCTTCGACATCGCCTATCTCGGCTGCCTGCCGAATATTGTCCTGATGGCCGCTGCCGACGAGCTCGAGCTGATGCACATGGTGGCGACGGCGGCGGTGATCGACGACCGGCCGTCGGCCTTCCGTTTTCCGCGCGGCGAAGGACTGGGCCTCTCCCTGCCGGCGCGCGGCACGCCGCTCGAGATCGGAAAGGGCCGGATCCTGCAGGAGGGCACGGCCATTGCGATCCTGTCCTATGGTGCGCGCCTGCCGGAGTGCCGGAAGGCGGCGACCGAACTGGCGGCGCGCGGCCTGTCCTGCACCGTGGCCGATGCGCGCTTCGCCAAGCCGCTCGATGAAGCGCTCATCGAGCGGTTGGCGCGCGAGCATCCGGTGCTGATCACCATCGAGGAAGGGGCTGCGGGCGGCTTCGGCGCGCTGACGATGCAGCACCTCGCCAGGCGCGGCCTGCTCGATGGCGGATTGAAGGTCCGCCCGATGACGCTGCCCGACCGGCTGATCGACCACAACGCGCCCGCCAAGCAGTACGACGAAGCAGGCCTCACTGCGCCGCACATCGTGGCGACCGCGCTGGCAGCGCTGGGCGAGCAGCCGTCCCAGTCGCTATTGATCCGCGCGCACTAGAGGAGCCGCTCTCTCCGGCAGGCGGCCTCCCGCAAGAGGAGGCAACGCGACGGTATTTGGCTCGACCTCCGCCCGCACACTCCACAGGCGCAGCGCCTTGAGGGCGCCGCCGGCCAGCTGCGGCAGGAAGCTCGGGCGCAGCAATTCCGGCTCGAAGACGCTCATGCGGCGGGCGTTCTCGGCGTAGCAGTCCTCGAGGAAGCGGCGGAAATTGAATCCATCGAGGAACATGCCGACCTGGGTGGCGGCGAAGTTCTTGCCGTCGTTCATCTGCTTGCCGCGATTCGCCAGCCCCGCCATCCGACGCAGAGCCCGCACGTAATAGCGCAAGCTGGTGAGCGGCGAGACTGCGCGGGCGAGCCAGCCCCGCCGCGCCTCCGTGTACGCCATCCAGTTGATGAAGAAGACGATGTGGCGCGTCTCCTCGAACATCAGAGTCTCGAAGATTTGCAGCACTTCGCGGGGCAGGAATTCGGCCTGCCAGGCGATCTTGAACAGGCCGAAACCCAGGAACGAATCGAGGCATTCGCCGAAGCCGAAATCCTTGAAGCGCGTCTCGATATCCGAACCGAGATCCTCCATCGGCCGTTCTGGCGCATCGAGGCCGTATTTGTCGATCATCACCCGGATCAGGTTGGCGTGCCGCGTCTCCTCCTCGCCCTGCAAGGCGAGCGCCTCCTTCAGCACAGGATCACTGACGGTTTCGGTGAAGGCGGCAACGATCGCACCTGCCCTGCGTTCTGTGTAAAAGACCTCCTCCCAAAAGGGCACGGCTCGCAGGCGCTGCAACGCGGCCGCATCGAGTTCCGGCCAGGGCAACGTCTTGGGATCGTACTCGATGTACGTCTGCATAAAATGCGCGCAGAACGCGTCGCGATGTTCTTGCGAGCCAATGTTCATACTAACCCACCCTCGCTTGTCGCCACATTGAAAGCCGTCGGTTCGGTCTTGTCCATTCACAGAACCGCCGCCAACGACACTCGACAAGTCGGGAGCGCGGGCGGCCTTGCCCGGTGTTATCGTATCCCCTCTCGAGGCTCTTCTTGTCTAAGAGTATCACGCTGATCGGCCGTATCGTTGCCGTCAGCACGCGTCATCCGGTCATTGTCGTGCTCGTTGCCGCGCTGCTCACGGCGGTCGCAGCGACGTATGCCACACGACACTTCACGATGACGGCAAATACCGAAGAACTGATTTCGCCCAAGATCGAAGGGCGGCAACGCGTCCTCGACTTCCAGGCGGCGTTCCCTCAACTCGAGGGCCTGACGGTAGTCGTAATCGACGGCAAGAC
>DASXQC010000446.1:0-10338 GCA_036493235.1 Reyranella sp. | reverse complement strand
GGCGAATACTCCTCGCCGCGCAGCGGATCCATCGGCGTCGTGTTGACGATGCGGCGGATCATGCGGAAACCCTCGGTCATCGCCGCCTGGTCGATCGGGTCGGCCAGGAAATTGAAGCGGATCGCCGGCTGCGCCTTGGGGTCCTTTGAGCGGATGTGGATCGAGCCCAAACTCTCGGGCCGCAGTTGGTAAACCGAGATGGTCATCGACGGGAAGTCCTGCAGCCGGCGCGTCTTGGGGTCCTTGATCGAGTAGGGCACCAGGTGCATCTGCACGTCGGGCGTGGCGAGCTCGGGCCGCGTGCGCAGGAAGGCGAGCAATGGCGCCGAGGGCAGGCTCATGAAGCCGCCGCCGGTCGCGACGTATTTCATGAACTGGGTGACCGCGCCGATGCCGCGCGCCATGTGGTTGTAGGAGACTTGCGGGTCCTTCACCTTCCAGACGATGCGGGCGTTGATGTGGTCGCGGAAATTCTCGCCGACCGCCGGCAGCTCGTGCTTCACCTCGATGCCGTGCTGCTTCAGCAGCTCCGGCTGGCCGATGCCGGAGAGCTCGAGGATCTGCGGCGAGGCGATGCCGCCCGCTGAGATGATGGTCTCCTTGGCGCGCGCCTGGACGATCTTGCCGTCCTTCTCGTACTCCACGCCGACACAGCGCTTGCCCTCGAGCAGAACGCGGAGCGTCATGGCGTTGGTGACGACGTGCAGGTTGTTCGACCGCTTCATCGCCGGCTCGATGTAGCAGTGCGCCACGCTCATGCGCCGACCCTTGTAGATCGAGGTCTGCGTCTTCACGACGCCTTCCTGGTCCTCGCTGTTGTAGTCGGGGTTGAGCTTGTAGCCGGCCGCCACCGCCGCCTTGAACAGGGCGTCATAAAGCGGGTTCTGATCCGGCACGGTCGAGACCTTGAGCGGGCCGTCGATGCCGCGGCCGTTGGCGCCGTCGCCGTCGACGAAGTTCTCCATGCGGGTGAAGAGCGGCGCCACCTCGCGCCAGCTCCAGCCGCGGCAACCCATCTGCGCCCAGGTGTCGTAGTCGAGCGGCTGGCCGCGCACCCAGACCAGACCGTTGATCGAACTCGACCCGCCGAGCAGTTTTCCGCGCGGC
Organism: Reyranella sp.; assembly: GCA_036493235.1. Classification (GTDB taxonomy): domain Bacteria; phylum Pseudomonadota; class Alphaproteobacteria; order Reyranellales; family Reyranellaceae; genus Reyranella. The sequence goes on along the minus strand of DASXQC010000446.1, from coordinate 9,231 downwards.
ACGGGGATAGTCCGGTTGGCCGTACCGGGTTCGGGCTCGGACTGGTAGAGCCAGTTGGCCGCCGGGTTGTCGATCAGCAGGCCGAAGCTGAGCGGCATGCGGGAGTAGGGATGACTTGCCGCACCCGCCTCGAGCAGCAGGACCCGATTGGATGAATTTTCTGTGAGTCGGGCAGCCAATGTGCCGCCGGCCGAGCCCGCGCCCACGATGATGTAGTCATAGTCGGCCATTCTGGTCATTCCTCCCCGGAGCGGTCCTTTCGCCCATGCAAGCCTAGCGCAGGCCCATGCAAGGAAAAGGGGCAATATTTCTCGACAGTTGGGGCCGGCCATGGTCGGATAGGGTCGGCCCATTCGCGGGGGATCGGGCCTCCCAAATCTACGCGGATTTCCAGTCGAAATGCTGCATCTCGTTCGTATTGCGCTGACCAAGCCCTATACGTTCGTGGTGCTGGCGGTGCTGATTTTGATCGTCGGCCCGCTGGCGGCACTGCGTACGCCGGTCGACATCTTCCCCGAGATCCGCATTCCCGTGATCGCGGTGGTTTGGAGCTACACCGGCCTGCCGCCCGACGAGATGTCGGGCCGGGTGATGCTGAACTTCCAGCGCGCGCTCACCACCACCGTCAACGACATCGAGCACATCGAGGGCACGTCCTATACCGGCGTTGGCATCGTCAAGGTCTTCTTCCAGCCCGGCGTCGACATCAACACGGCCAACGCACAGGTCACGGCGATCGCCCAGACCGTGCTGAAGCAGATGCCGCCCAACATCACGCCGCCGTTGATCCTGAACTTCAACGCCTCGACCGTGCCGATCATCCAGATCGCGCTCGCCGGCAAGGGCCTGTCGGAGCAGGCGGTGTTCGACCTCGCGATCAACACGGTGCGCGTGCCGCTGGTCACCGTGCCGGGTGCCGCGATCCCCTATCCGTACGGCGGCAAGTTCCGCCAGATCCAGATCGATCTCGATCCGGCGGCGATGCAGTCGCGCGGCCTGTCGGCCAACGACGTCGCCAACGCGCTGGCGGCGCAGAACCTGCTGACGCCGGCCGGCACCGAGAAGATCGGCGGCTTCGAGTACCAGATCCAGCTCAACAACGCGCCGGCAGCCTTCGAGGACCTGGCCAACCTGCCGGTGTTCGCCAAAGACGGCGCGGTCGTCTATCTGCGCGACGTGGCGCAGGTGCGCGACGGCAACCCGCCGCAGCAGAGCATCGTCCATGTCGACGGCGGCCGCTCGGTGCTGCTGGCGGTGCTGAAGAACGGCGCGACCTCGACGCTCGCCATCATCGAGGGCGTCAAGGAGAAGGTCGCCGAGCTGCGCAAGACGCTGCCTGAGAACGTGAGCCTGGCGCTGCTGGGCGACCAGTCGCTGTTCGTCGAGGGCGCGGTGACCGGCGTCGCCTTCGAGGCGGTGGTCGCCGCCGTGCTGACCAGCCTGATGATCCTGCTGTTCCTCGGCAGCTGGCGTTCGACCATCATCATCGCCACCTCGATCCCGCTCGCCATCCTGGGCTCGATCGCGCTGCTCGCCCTGTTCGGCGAGACGCTCAACATCATGACCCTGGGCGGCCTTGCGCTGGCGGTCGGTATCCTGGTCGACGACGCCACGGTGACCATCGAGAACATCAACTGGCATCTCGAGCAGGGCAAGCAGGTCGAACCCGCGATCATGGACGGCGCGCGGCAGATCGTGACGCCAGCCTTCGTGTCGCTGCTCTGCATCTGCATCGTCTTCGTGCCGATGTTCTTCCTCGATGGCGTGGCGCGCTTCCTGTTCGTGCCGATGGCCGAGGCGGTGATGTTCGCCATGATCTGCTCGTTCGTCCTCTCGCGCACCCTGGTGCCGACGATGGCGAACTACCTTCTGAAGCCGCACACCATGCACGAGCACGGCGAGAAGCCGCGCACGCGCAATCCGCTGGTCCTGTTCCAGCGCGGCTTCGAGGCGCGCTTCGAGCGGGTCCGCGCGGTCTATCGCGAGCTGCTGGTGATGGCGCTCGGGCGGCGCGCGGTGTTCATCACCTGCTTCATGGTCTTCGTGCTGGCCTCGTTCGCGCTGGCGCCGATGCTCGGCCGCAACTTCTTCCCGGCGGTCGATGCCGGCCAGATCCTGATGCACGCCCGTGGGCCGACCGGCACCCGGGTCGAGGAGTCGGCCAACAAGTTCGCCGCCATCCAGAAGGCGATCCGCGAGATCCTGCCACAGGGCGAGATCGCGACCATGGTCGACAATCTCGGCATGCCGGTCAGCGGCATCAACATGACCTACAACAACACCGGCGTTATCGGCCCGCAGGACGGCGACATCCAGATCAAGCTGGTCGAGGGCCACGGCCCGACCGCGAACTACGTGGCCGAGCTGCGCAAGCAGCTGCCCGAGCGCTTTCCCGGCTTCACCTTCTCGTTCCTGCCGGCCGACATCATCAGCCAGATCCTGAACTTCGGCGCGCCGTCGCCGATCGACGTGCAGGTGCGCACCTCCGACCTCGCCGCGGGCTTCGACCACGCCAACAAGCTGCTCGCGCGCATGCGCACCATTCCCGGCATCGTCGATGCGCGCATCCAGCAGGCGCGCAACGCGCCGGTGTTCGCCGTCGATATCGACCGAACGCGGGCGCAGTATGTCGGCCTCACCACGCGCGACGTCACCAATTCGCTGGTGGTCAATCTTGCGGGCTCCGGCCAGGTGGCGCCGACCTATTGGCTGAACCGGTCGAACGGCATTACCTACAACGTCGTGCTGCAGACGCCGCAGTACCGGCTGGATTCGCTGGCGTCGCTCTCGAACCTGCCGATCATGGCGCCCGCCGCGACCTCGCTGCAGGTGCTGGGCGGCTTCGCCGACATCCACCGCGACGTGGCCAACGCCGTGGTGTCGCAATACGACCTGCAGAACATGGTGCAGGTCTACGCCGCCGTACAGGGTCGTGACCTCGGCGCGGTCGCCGCCGACGTGCGCAAGGTGGTGGCCGACCTGTCGAAGGACGCCTCGCCCAAGATCCGCGCGGTCAAGGTGCAGGGCCAGGTCAAGACGATGGAGAGCGCCTTCTCCGGCCTGCTGTTCGGCCTGATGGGCGCGATCGTGCTGATCTATCTGCTGATCGTCGTGAACTTCCAGTCGTGGAGCGATCCGTTCGTGATCATCACCGCGCTGCCGGCCGCGCTCGCCGGCATCGTCTGGATGCTGTTTACGACCCACACCACGCTTTCGGTGCCGGCGCTGACCGGCGCGATCATGTGCATGGGTGTCGCCACCGCCAATTCGGTGCTGGTGATCAGCTTCGCCCGCGAGCGGCTGGCCGAGCTGGGCGACGCCACCGCGGCGGCCCTGGACGCGGGCTTCGTGCGCTTCCGCCCGGTGCTGATGACGGCGCTCGCCATGATCATCGGCATGACGCCGATGGCGCTGGGCCTGGGCGAGGGCGGCGAGCAGAATGCGCCTCTCGGCCGCGCCGTGATCGGCGGCCTGATCTTCGCCACCATCGCCACCCTGATCTTCGTTCCCGTCGTCTTCAGCGTCATCCACCGCAACCACGGCAAGCCTGCGAAGGCGCCGGACGGTGGTCACGGAGCAGCGCATGTCGCCTGAGTCACCCCCTCCAGCCAAGGTCTCGCGCCGCGGCCTGGCGCTTACCGGCATGATCGCCATCGTCCTGGTGACGGTGGTCGTGATCGACGGCGTCTGGAGCCGCAACGCCAGCGACGCCCGGCTCAAGGTCGTGACCGACGCCCAGTCGGTACCGACCGTCGCGGTGCTCGCGCCGACCGTGGGCGCCAACCAGTCTTCGCTCGACCTGCCGGGCCGCCTCGAAGCCTATTCGCGGGCGCCGATCTATGCCCGCGTCGGCGGCTTCCTGAAGGCCTGGTACGTCGATATCGGGGCGCCGGTGAAGGCGGGCCAGCTGCTCGCCGAGATCGAGGCGCCCGACCTCGACCAGCAGCTCCTGCAGGCCCGCGCCGCGCTCGCCTCGGCGGAGGCGGCGGAGACGCTTGCCGCCGTCACCGCGCAGCGCTGGCAGACGATGGGCGCCACCAACGCCGTCGCCAAGCAGACGGTCGACGAGAAGACCGGCGACCTTACGGTCAAGCGAGCGCTCAGTAAGGCCGCCAAGGCCAACGTCGACCGCCTTGTCGTGCTGTCCGACTTCAAGCGTGTGACGGCGCCGTTCGACGGCATCGTCACCACCCGCAACACCGACGTCGGTGCGCTGATCAACGCCGATTCGAGCGCCGGCCTGGCGCTGTTCATCATCTCCGACGTGCAGAAGCTCCGGCTCACCGTGAGCGTGCCGCAGAACTACGTGCCGGCGGTGACCCTCAAGACCAAAGTCGCGATCACAGTGCCGGAGTACCCCGGCAAGGTGTACGAGGGCGTGGTCGAGGCGTCGGCGCGCGCTGTCGATCCGGCGTCCGGCACGACGCGCATGCAGGTCGTGGTCGACAACAAGTCCGGCGAGCTGATGCCAGGCGCCTTCGCCAACACCCGCATCGAGCTCCCCGCGAACACCCAGGCGCTGTCGATCCCGGCCGGCGCGCTGATCTTCGGCCAGAAGGGCCTGCGGGTGGCGGTGCTGGACGGCCCCGACAAGATCAAGCTCAAGAGCGTTACCATCTCGCGCGACCTCGGCCAGGTGGTCGAGATCGGCACTGGCCTGTCACGCGACGACCGGGTGATTGACAGCCCGCCGGATGGACTGTCGGATGGCGATCCGGTACGCGTGGTGGGCGGCCCGACAACCAAGAAGTAGCAGCATGGAGCAGATGGCTTTCGGCGCCAGCGAGTTCGCGGACAATCCCGAACCGCGCTGCCCGTGCCTGCTGCTGCTCGACACCTCGGGATCGATGGACGGGCCGGCCATCGACGAGCTCAACAACGGCCTGATCCTGTTCAAGCACGAGCTGTCCGCCGATACGCTGGCGATGAAGCGGGTCGAGGTCGCGGTCGTGACCTTCGGGCCGGTACGGACCCTGGTCGACTTCCACACGCCCGATGAGTTCCAGCCGCCCCGGCTCGAGGCCTCGGGCGACACGCCGATGGGCGCTGCGATCGTCGCCGGGCTGGAGATGATCCGGCACCGCAAGAGCACCTACAAGGCGAACGGCATCTCCTACTACCGGCCGTGGATCTTCCTGATCACCGACGGTGCGCCGACCGATCCCTGGGATCGCGCCGCCGAGATGGTGCGGGTCGGCGAGGAGACCAAGGGTTTCTCGTTCTTTGCCGTCGGAGTCGACCAGGCCGACATGGACGTGCTGTCGGGCATCTCGGTGCGAGCGCCGCTCAAGCTCGCCGGCCTGCGCTTCTCCGACCTGTTCGCCTGGCTGTCATCCTCGCTCAGTAACCTGTCGCGCAGCCACGTCAGCCATCCGCCTGACCTGCCTCCAGCCTGGTGGGCGCAGCGCTGATGTCTGGTTCTCCGTGGCGCGTGGCGATGGCGTCGTCGATCGGCCAGTCGCATGTGACGGCGGCGCAGCCTTGCCAGGACGCGCATTTCCATCTCGAAGCGAAGGATGCCGACGGAAAGCCCGTGGTGGTGCTGGCGGTGGCGGACGGCGCGGGCTCGGCCGCACTGGCCGAAGTCGGCGCGAGCCTCGCCTGCGAGACCTTCGCCCGCCTGGTCGAGGCCTATATCGGCAAGGGCGGCCGGGTGGCGGCGATCGAGCGGCTGCTGGCCGAGCGCTGGATCACCGGCCTCGTCTACCGCATCGAGCTCGACGCCAAGCGATCCGGCGCGCAGGTGCAGGACTATTCGTGCACCTTGCTGGCGGCAGTGGTCGGCGAGGGGAGCGCGGTGTTCGTGCAGATCGGCGACGGCGCGATGGTGATCTCGAACGGCGCCGGCTGGCGGCACGTCTTCTGGCCGCAACACGGCGAGTTCGCCAACACCACCAACTTCGTGACGTCGGAGCGGGCGGTGCTGGCAATGGAGTTCCTGCGGCTCGACAAGGCGGTGGAAGAGGTCGCGATCTTCACCGACGGCATTGAGAACCTGGTGCTGCAGAAGGCCGGCAAGACGGCGCACGCGCCGTTTTTCGACAGCATGTTCCCACCGGTGCGCAATTCGCAGGCGTCGGGCGTCGATGCCGAGCTCTCGCACGCGCTCGACAAGTATCTGTCGAGCCCGACCATCAACGGCCGTACCGACGACGACAAGACGCTGATCCTGGCCTCGCGGCGCCGCGCATGATGCTTGTCGCGCCTCCCGAGGAGGTGCTGGCGGAGAACGGCCGGCACGTGCGGCTCGGCCGCAAGCTCGGGCAGGGCGGCGAGGGCGCGATCTACGAACTGGCCGACCAGCCCGAGCTTGTCGCCAAGATCTTCCATATGCCGCTGCCGCCCCTCAAGGCGGGGAAGATCCGCGCCATGGTCACCTTACGCAGCCCGGCGCTCGACCGGTTGACCGCCTGGCCGATCGAGCTGTTGTCGCTGCCGACCGGCGAGGCGATCGGGCTCACCATGCCGCGGATCGTCGGCTATCGCGACATCCACCAGCTCTACAGCCCGAAGAGCCGGCGCGCGGCGTTCCCGGGCGCCGACTGGCGCTTCCTGGTCCGGGTCGCGACCAATGTCGCGCGCGCCTTCGCCACCCTGCACGCCCAGGGCCACGCGATCGCCGACGTGAACCATGGCGGCATCCTGGTCGCGCAGGACGCGCGGGTGCGGCTGATCGATTGCGACAGCTTCCAGATTCGCGACGGCGAGCGCGTCTATCCGTGCGATGTCGGCGTGCCGACCTTCACGCCGCCGGAATTGCAGGACCAGGCGCTGACCGGAGTCGTGCGCAGCGAGAGCCACGACAATTTCGGCCTCGCCGTGATGATCTTCCTGGTGCTGTTCATGGGCCGCCATCCCTATGCTGGCCGCTATCTCGGCGAGGGCGACATGCCGATCGAGCAGGCGATCAAGGAGCATCGCTTCGCCTATAGCCGGCAGCGCCACCTTGTCTCGATGGACCAGCCGCCGGGCACGCCGCCGATCGATATCGCATCGGCGCCGGTGGCGGAGCTGTTCGAGCGCGCCTTCGCCGCCGAATCGGTCTATCTCGGCCGGCCGTCGGCCGCCGAATGGGTCGAGTCGCTAGGTGGGCTGGAGGCGGCGCTGGTCGAATGCCCGATCGGCGTGGCGCACTGGCATTCCTCGGAGCTGGTCGCCTGTCCGTGGTGCCGCATGGAGGCCGCGACCGGCGTGCCGCTGTTCTCGACCGAGGTCTCGGAGGGGACCGCGGGGCTGTTCGACCTCGGGGCCTTCTGGCAACAGCTGCTCGATATCCCGCATCCCGGTCCCGCGCCGGATGTCATGGCGAACGCCACGAAGCCCAAGCTTTCACCGGTCGCGCGGCGCGCGCTGCGGCGGCGCTCCTGGCAGGGGCCGGTCGCCTTCGTGGTCGCCGTCGTGCCGGCGGCGCTGAGCTTCAGCATCGACCTGCCCGCCCTCGGCCGCCTGGTGTTCTTCGCCGCGGCGGTCGTGCTGTTTTTCCTGGTGCGCTGGGCGCTGCGCGGCTCGCTCGACGTGGCAACCTTCGTGGTGCGCGAGCACGAGGCGCGCAAGCTGTGGCAGTCGACCTTTGCCGACTGGGAGGCCAAGGCGGGCCCGCACCGCTTCGACGACAAGCGCGCCGAGCTCGAGAAGCTGAAGGACTGGTGGATGAGCGCCGACGGCCAGCCGCAGCATCGCGGCCGCATCGAGGCCGCCATCCGCAAGGCGTTCGACGAGCTGCACCAGATCGCCAACCAGACCGAGGTCGCCCGCACCTCGCTGCGCCACACTGTCGAGGAGACCTACGAGCTCCTGCTGCAGACCCAGCTCGACCTCAAGACGGTGAGCAAGAAGGCCTGAGGCTGAGACCGCGGCACCCCGTGCCGCTCATGGTCATTGGACCGCGCGCATCTGCGCGCTCATGAGCGGGCTGGAAGCCCGCGGTCCAATGAGCGGCACGAAATGTCGCGGTCCCAGCGGTCTTCAAGCCTTGCGGATCTCGGTGAGCGCCACGCCGGCGGCGATCAGCTTGTCGATCTCGCCGTCGGAGAAGCCGTGCTCGGCCAGCACCGCACGGGTGTCGATGCCGTACTTGCGCGGCTTGCTGCGGACGCTGGGCGGCGTGCGCGAGAGCTTCACCGGGTTGCCGACGTTGCGATAGCCGTCCTTCTCCCAGACCATGTTGCGATGCTTGGTGTGCGGATGCTCCATCACGTCGGGCACCTCCTGCACGGCGCCGGACGGCACGCCGTTCATCATCAGCTCGTTGGCGAAGGACTCGCCGTCGCGGTCCTTGGTCAGCGCGGCGAGCTCCGCTTCCATCGCCGCCTTGTTGGCGAGACGATCCCTGTTGGTCTTGAAACGCGGATCGTCGGCCATCTCCGGCTTGCCCAGCATCTTGCAGAGCTTGCGGAACTGCCCGTCGTTGCCGGCGCCGATCACGATGTTGCGGCCCTTGGTCGGGAAGTTGGCGTAGGGCGCGAGGTTGCCGTGGCTGTTGCCGAAGAGCTTGGGCTTCAGCCCGGCCATGAAGTAGTTCGGCGCATGCGGCTGGTGCAGCGCGATCGCGCTGTCGTACAGCGTCGCGTCGACGAACTGGCCCTTGCCCGACTTGGTGCGCTCGAACAGCGCCATCAGGATGCCCATACAGGCGTTCATACCGGTCGACAGATCGACCACCGGCACGCCGATGCGCACCGGCCCCGCCTCGGGCGCGCCGTTCACCGAGACCAGTCCGGCCGAGGCCTGCACCATCGCATCGTAGCCCGGATAGCCGCCGAGCGGGCCGTCGGCGCCAAACCCCGAGACGCGCGCATGCACGAGCTTCGGAAACTTCTGCGAGAGCGTGTCGTAGCCCACGCTCCACTTCTCCATTGTGCCGGTCTTGAAGTTCTCGATCAGCACGTCGGCATCCTCGAGCAGCTTCAGCAGCACGGTGCGGCCGTCAGGCTTGGAGAGATCGAGCGCCACCGTGCGCTTGTTGCGGTTGATGCCGGCGTAGTAGGCGGAGATGCCCTCGGCATCGAACGGAGGCCCCCACAGCCGCGTCTCGTCACCCTGCGGCGGCTCGATCTTGATCACTTCGGCGCCGTGATCGGCGAGCATCTGGGCGCAATAGGGCCCGCCCAGGACGCGCGAAAGATCGATGACTTTTAGGCCTTCCAAGGCGCCCGGCATTTCGCTTCACTCCCGAACAACAACGGCTCGTTATAGACCACGCCAACAAGCATCGATACGGTCGGCCGGCAC
>DASXQC010000445.1:0-12738 GCA_036493235.1 Reyranella sp. | reverse complement strand
TCCAACGCCATCTGGCGGGACCCCGCACACGCCGACGTCGCGGCGAAGCTGCGCAAGAACGAGGAGGATAACCGGCGGCGCAACCTCTATTTCCCGCAGGTGCTGCGCGACGCGCGACGCATCGGCGAATATTACCCCGGCCTCTCGCCCAACAGCTCCGAATGCATGGACCGGCTCGGGGTCTCTCTGGCGCACGTCGAGTCCAAGTGCTCGAACTTCTACGACGCGGCCGAGGTAGAGCGCGTGTTCTACCCGGAGATCGAGAAGCTGCTGCTCGAGTTCTTCCCCGGCGCGACCGACGCCCTGGTCTACAATCACGACGTCTTCGACAAGGACTATGCGGGCGACCGCACGGAAGACCAGGACAACAAGAATCCCGGCGTGAACGCCCGTTACGTCAACCTCGTGCACAACGACCTGAACGACAATTCGGGCCGCGTGCGCTGCCGCGAGCTGCTGACCAAGAACCTGCGCAACTTCGGGCGCCCGCAGAACTGCACGGAGGAAGAGGCCGACGCGAAGATGTCGCGGCGCTTCATGTCGATCAATCTCGCCAAGCCGATGGAGACGATCGAGCAGTTCCCCTTCGTGCTCTGCGCCTGGCCGTCCTTCGCCGACCAGCCCTACATCACCAACTACCGCATCTACGACGACCGGGTCGGCGAGACCACCCGCTTCACGTACCATCCGAAGCACGAGTGGTACTGGTTCCCGAAGCAGACCTCGACGGAGGTCTCGATGCTGAAGTGCTACGACTCGGTCACCGACGGCTCGGTCTCGCGCTGGTCGTTCCACACCGCCTGCATCGACCCGACTGCACCGGCCGATGCGCGCTGCCGCAAGAACGTCGTCGTTCGAGCCTACGTCTTCTTTTGAGCAGGCCAGGCCATGCCGCGCCACTTCGGGATCCTGGTCCCCTCGACCAACACGACCTGCGAGGTCGAGTACTGTCGCCTGGCCCCTGAGCTGCAGGTGCACACGGGTCGGCTCGGCAAGGGCGGCGACACGCCATTCTCGCCGAGCAAGGATGCCGACGTGGCCTATCAGGCGAAGCTGCTCGGCGACGCGCGGGTCGAGGTGATCGCGCTGGCACAGACCTCGGCGAGCCTGTTCGCCGACGACTACGACGCGGTGACCGTGAAGCGGATGACCGAGGCGTCGGGCGTGCCGTCGCTGACCTCCGCCCAGGCGGTCGGCCGCGCGCTGAAGGCTCTCAAGGCGTCACGCGTGGCCATGGCGACGCCCTACTCCGAAGAGGTGATCGGGCGGGCCCGGCATTACTACGAGACAAAGTATGGAATCGCCGTGGTCGCCTCGGAAAGCCTGGGCGCCACCGACGCCTATGCCATCGGCAAGATGGACGCCGGCATCGTCGAGGCGGCGTTCCGCCGGATCGACCGGCCGGAGATCGATGCCCTGGTCGTGCCGGGCGGCAACTTCCCGACCATGGACCGGATCGCCGCCTGGGAGCGCCAGTTCGGCAAGCCGGTGATCACCACCAATCAGGCGGCGTTGTGGGCGGTGCTGCAGACCCTGAAGGTGGCCACGCCTCTTCCCGGCAAGGGGCAGCTGCTCGAGCAACTGCCCACCGGTTGATCACCTCTCGAATTCGTCCTCATTTGAATGGGGAGGATTAGCTCTACGCGGTGATCTTCAGGATCTTCGCCGCGGTGTTGCCGAGGATGTCGGCCTTCTGCGCGTCGGTGAGCGAATCGCTGGCGAAGATGTGGTCGACCGGGTGCATTTCCCACGGATAGGGATAGTCGCTGCCCAGCACGACCTGGCTGGCGCCGACCTGCGCCACGAGGTGGCGGATCGCCTCGGGCGTGAAGATCAGGGAGTCGAAATAGAGCTGCTTCAGGTACTCGGTCGGCTTCTTCTTGAGCTTGATGTTGGGATCGCAGCCACGCGGACCGACAAGGCAGGCGTGATCGGAGCGGTCGGCGTAGGAGGCCAGGTAGCCGCCGCCGTGCGCGGCGATGATCGTGAGGCCCGGGAACTTGTCGAGCGTGCCCTCGAAGATCAGATGCGACAGCGCGATCGCGGTCTCGACCGGATTGCCGATCGTGTTGCCAAGCCAGCCGTTGCCGCTCAGCCGCTTGTTGAGCTCGGGCACGCCCTGCGGATGGATGAACAGCGGCACGCCGAGCTCCTCCGCCTTGGCCCACACCGGATGGAACTTGGGATCGGAGAACTCGAGACTGCCCACGCCGCCCCCGATCGCGGCGCCCTTCAGGCCCTGCTTCTTCACAGCAGTCTCCAGCTCCTGCACCGCAAGATCGGGCGCCTGCAGGGTCAGCGAGGCGAAGGCCGCGAACCGGTCGGGCTTGCTGGCACACAGCTCGGCGAGCTTCTCATTCTGGATCTTGACGATCTTGGCGGCGAGGTCGCGGTCGCGGCCGTACCAGAACGGATTGACCGACAGCACCTCCATGTCGACCGCCTGCGAGTCCATCGCGGCCAGGCGCTTGTCGATCTCGATGAAAGCCTCCTGCGCGCCGTTGACCACCGACGGCGCCTGGATTGCCTGGGCCTCGGCGCCGAGCAGCGCGCCCGCTTCATGGATCTGGCAGTGCGAATGGACGTCGATCGTCTTCACCCGCTTGCCCGAGACGATCACCGGCAGCTTGCGTGGCGTTCCTTGCGCCCGCGCTTGGTCGAGCAGGCCGCAGCTGCAGAAGGCGACACCCGTGGCGAGACCGTTTTTGAGGAAATCACGACGCGTACTCATGAGCGCTCCTCCGACTTATCGTTGTGGAAGAGCAGCCTGCCGTGCCGCCGCCGCCGGCTCAAGAGCGGGCGGCCGGCTTCCGGAATAGCATCAGAGGTGCAAAACCAACGGCTGTAATCGCCGCCATCACCCACCACGCCAGGTGGAAGGCCTGCAGGCGCTCGGCCGGCGTGCCGCCGCCGCCGACCAGCACGACCAGCATCGCCACGCCAATCGCCATGCCGGTCTGGCGGATCATGTTCACCACGCCCGAGCCGGTCGCGAAGGATGAGGGCGGCAGCGACGCCGCCGCGATGCCCATCAGCGTGGGCAAGGTGAGCCCCACGCCGATGCCCGTCATGACGATGCCGACAATGGCCGCCGGCAAACTCGGCGTCAGTCCGATCATGAGCGCCCACACGAGGCAACCGCCAGCGAAGAAGCCGAGGCCCAGCACGACCACCGGCGCCGGCCCGAGCCGCTGGATCAACCGACCGGCGACCAGTAGCGAGGTCACCGGCACCAGGAACGGCCCGGGCGCGATGGCGAGCCCGGTCTCGAGCGCCGACCAGCCCCACACACCCTGCTCCCACAGCACCAGCGACAGCAGCATGGCGCCGAAGACAACGGCAAACGGCGCCATGATCAGCGACGCGCCGGTGAAGTTACGGCTGGCGAAGAGCTTCGGCTCGATCAGGGGATTGGCGGCACGAAGGCAGTGCGCGGCGAAGACGCCAAGCAGCACCGCACCGCCGGCGAGGCCCGACAGCACGCCATAGGACGACCAGCCCCAGTCGTTGGCCTTGACCAGGCCGAAGGTGAGCAGAGCGACGCCCGCGGTGACCATCGCGGCACCCCACGCGTCGGGTCGCGGCACGTCGTGGCCGGCCACCACGGGCAGCTTGCGCCAGCCGATCACGAGCGCGAGCAGCCCGATCGGCACGTTGACGATGAAGATCCAACGCCAGCTCAAGGTCACCAGCACGCCGCCCAGCACCGGCCCCAGCGCCGCGGCGAGACCGCCGATCGCCGTCCAGGCGCGCACTGCCCCGCTGCGCCGTTCAGGTGGATAGGAGGCGAGCAGCAAGCCGAGCGAGGTCGGCGTCATCAGCGCCGCGCCCGCCGCCTGCACGAGGCGGAAGGCGACCAGCATCCAGACGTCGCTCGCAGCAGCGCAGGCGGCCGAGGCGGCAGTGAAGACCGCCACGCCGACCAGAAAGCTGCGGTCGCGGCGGTGACGCTCGGCCAGGCGGCCGAGAAACACCAGCAGGGCGGCGTAGACAATGGCGTAGCCGTTCAGGATCCACGACAGGTCGTCGAGCGAGGCGCCGCCAAAGTCGCGGGCGATCTGCGGCAGGGCGACGTTGACGATGAACAGGTCGAGATTGGCCAGCGAGACGCCGGCGCAGACGATCGCCAGGACATGCCAGGGCTTGGCGGCGGCCCGGTTCTTCGCGCCCTCGATGACGAGAGTGGCTGACGTCACGTGTCGCTCCTTTACGAACGCTGGAGGATGGCTTGAACGATGCCGGCGCGACCTTCCCGCAGGTTGCGGCCGAGATTAGCTCCCAGCTTGGGGAAGTCCGGGCCCATCACCACGTGCAGGCCGAGTGCCGGCGGAGGCGCATCGGGCCGCGCGGCGCGCGCCTTCTGCTGCTCGATGAACCAGTCGACGGCGGCGGCGGTGCGGTCCTGCCAATCGACGACGGCGAAGCCCGCCTGCTCCAGCGCGGTGCGCATCACCTGCGGCGTCACGACGAAGCTCGTTTCCGGCGTACGCGACCACGGCACCGGGAAGTGCAGCGGCTCACCCGAGCCGGTGACGACGTCATGGATGGCGAGCCGTCCGCCCGGTTTCAGCACGCGATGGATCTCGCGATAGAGCCGTGGCCGGTCGGCGATGTTCATTGCGACGTGCTGAGTCCACGCGTGATCGAACGAGGCATCCTCGTACGGCAGCGCCAGCGCGTCGGCACAATCGTACGCCACCATGCCGTCGAACCCGGCGCGGCCGGCCAAATAGGTCGCAGCGTCGACGAACGCGGGGCTGAGATCGACGCCCTGAACCCGGCAGCCGTGGCGGCTGGCAAGATGGCGCGACGGACCGCCGAGGCCCGAGCCGATGTCGAGCACGCGGGTCCCGGTCGCCGGGGCGAGAGCGGCGGCAAGCTCGACCGTCGCCAACATGCCGCGGGTGTGGAACTGGTCGAGCGGCGCGAGATCGGTGGGCGACAACATGCCTTCCGACAGGCCCGCGGCGACCAGGGCCGCCTCGATCTTCTGCCGGATGTCGCTCCGGCCGTAGTGCTGGATCACCGTGCCGGTGTCGGTCATGCGGGCGTCCCTGATTGGGGTGGTCGTGGCGCATTTAGGGGCATATAAGCGGATTTGGCACCAGACGATTGCTTGGTCATCGATAAGGGAAGCTCATGAATCCGTCGTGCAATTGCTATTCGCTGCGCCAGGCGACCCGCCGGGTGACGCAGCTCTACGACCGGATACTGGCGCCGACCGGCCTGCGCGCGACCCAGATATCGCTGCTGCGCGAGGTCGATCGGCTGGGTCCGGTCGCGCTCAACGCGCTGGCCGAAGAGATGGTGATGGATCGCGCCACGCTGGGCCACAACGTGCGACCGCTGCTGGCCCAGGGACTGCTGCGGCTCGTCGTCGGGCAGGATCGCCGCCACCGCGAGGTTTCGCTGACGGCTAAGGGACGGAGCACCCTCGCCGAGGGCTGGAAGCTATGGCGCCGGGCGCAGAACGGCTTCGAGAAAGCGCTCGGCACCAATCAGGCCGCCGAACTGCGGACCCTCCTCCACCGCGTCGCAGCGCTAGAGGTCTAACTCAGGCGGCGAGCGCAGCCTCGCTCGCCGGGTCGCCGGCGATGCGGCTGTGCCACATGATGCGCCGCTGGGTCATGTCCCAGGGCGTCGCCTGGTGCAGCAGGCAGCGATTGTCCCACACGATCGCATCGCCCGGCCGCCAGTCGTGATGCCAGGTACGCGGCCGCTGGCAGGCGAAGGTGACGAGCCCTTCGAGGAAGCGCTCCGATTCGGCCTTGTCCATGCCCGGGATGTTGTGCGCGTGCCGACCGATCAGCAGCGACTTGCGGCCGGTCTCGGGATGGACCTTCACCAGTTGCCGGAGCGGGACCGGCCCATTGTGGAAGCCGTAACCGCTGTACTCACCGTCGGCCTTCGCCTTGTTGCTGTCGTGACCGAGCTTGGACTGGCTGTAATGCAGCGAATGAAAGGCGGAGAGCTTCTCGATCCTGGCCTTGGTCGCCTCGTCGAGCGCATCGTAGGCCGCACGCATGTCGGCGAAGCCGGTGTGACCGCCGATCGTCGGCACCTCCTCGGCGCAGAACACCGCGCCCTTGGCCTGGACCGGCATGTAGGTCGAATCGCAATGCCAGCCCATGTTGCCCTTGAGGACCTTCATGCGGTCGTCGTTGTCCTTCTCGAGCCGCAGGGTGCCGTCGTCCTTGACGTTGCTGATCGCCGTCATCTCGAACTCGAGCGGACCGAAGCGCTTGGCGAAGGCGATCTGCTCGGCGCGCGTCAGGTTCTGGCCGGGAAAGATCAGCAGCGCGTATTTCAGCCACGCGTCGTGCAGCGACTGGAATGTCTCGTCGTCGATCCCGGGAATGCGAAAACCGGTCACCACGGCACCGAAGGTGGCGTCGAGCGGTTCGATCTTGAGAGGGGTTGCCATGGGTTCCTCCCGAAAAATTCGGGGGAGATTATAGCACTAGCGTTCGACCGGCTCGAATCGCGGATTTCGAAGGTCGAGAAAGTCGTAGGCCTCGCTGAGGCTGTCGACGATCACCGCCTGGCTCTGGCCGGCCTCGCGCCGATAGCTCGCATAAGTCCTGGCGCGTTCGCCCCTCATCGCGCGCGACGCCACCACCACCCGCTGCTCGATTACCTGCGGCTGCTGGGCGCGCTCGGCCAGCCGGCTGTCCGGCACCGCGATCGCCTCGACGTCGCTGTAGTCGAAGATGCCGCGTACCGAACCATGACGCGCCACGAACTCGACAACGGCATTGTCGAGCTCGTCCATGTCCTCCGAGGCGAAAATTCCGGAAATGGCGATTTGCAGAACGCGACTCTTCCGGTCGAAGGCAAGCTTCAACATTCGTCGAATCGCGATGGTGCCGCGAGGATGATCATGGCGCGCGTTTGCCTTTGAAGACGCCTCCCTTCCCGGAAGGCGCGCCATCCTGACGTCGCGACCTGCAAAGGTAAAGCCGCGCGGCGACGACTCGTTCGCGCGGCGATTTGTTTCCGGGACTCTGAATGATATCGCGCGATGACTCATGCGCGAGTGTGGATCATGTCTGAGCGTTCGAGCCCGTGACGACGAAGGTCGCGATCAGCGCAAGCGTGCCGCCGACACCGAGCAGGAAGCCGATCCAGGGAACGTCGCCGAAGAAGGCGAGCGCGAGGCAGGACAACACCAGCGCGATGTGCATGACGGCAAACAGCACCATGCGTTCGAACGTCATGAACGAGCGCCGATGCTCGCGCAGCTCCTGCGTGGCGGACGGATCGAATTCTACGACAGTCATCTTCTGCTCCTGTAGCTAGAAGGCCGCGGCGACAGCGAGCACCAGCAGACCGGCCGCCAGTGCCACCATCCATCGCGCGCCCGAGTTTCCGCCGTGAGCCGTCATGGCTCAGTGACCCGAGCCGGACGTGATCGTGCTCGGGCCGGGCGCTCCGCTGGGATTGCTGGAATCGCTGTTGAACCCGTTCGAGGTGCGCCAGTTGCCGTAGCCGAGATCGTTGGCCTGCGACCTCGCCGTGCCGTTGTTGGTGGACGGCGAGACGACCGTGTTCTGGTCCTGCATCCGCGTGTCGCCGGCGCCAGGCACCGTCGGTCCGGTACTCTGATCGATTGGCGCCACCACGGCCTGCCGGGTCTGCGCGCAGGCCATCGTGCCGACGAGTGTCATCGCGGCCGCTATCAGGAATAGAAGCCTCATGAAGTGACTCCTCTGAACATTGAGCAGTCAACCGTCTGGCGGCGGCAAAGGTTGCCCGCAGTGATCGCGGGCTGGCGCTACTAGTAGCGGGTCGACGAGCTGCCGAGACGGCTACTGCCCGGCGCGCCGCTGGGATTGTCGGGATCAGAGCCGATGCCGCTGCGAGCCGGCGGCGGCCGCCTCAGGCGCTTCTCTTCCTCTGCAGGATCGGGCGGCGGCTGATTGACGACCGAGTCGGGCGACATGGCGTCGTCCTTCTTCTCGCAAGCGGAGAGAGGGCCGATCAGGAACAAGGCAAGGAGGGCGTGCCGTCGCTTCATCACACGAGATTCACGCCCGTCCGTTGCTCTGCGTCAAGTGACCGTTGCTCGGCCAGGAACGAGCGGCCCCGCGGTGTCACCTCGACGCGCAGTCCGCGGCGTGCGACGTAGCCTCTGTCCGTCGCCTCTTCCCACACCGGCAGGCGTGGGCAGGAGGTACGCCAGCCCTCCATCACCTCGGCATGAGTGCGCGGCGCGCGCGCGAGCCATTCGAGCAGGTCGCAGATCAGCGGCGTCAGCGTGTCCATCGTCTCGAAGTGTGCACCCCGCGGGCTGCGGCCGCCAATATATCGTCACGGTGCGAACGATATGCGCTCGATATGTCAGTCCCTGTGCCAACGCGGCGGCCGCTTGGCGAGGAAGGCGTCGACGCCCTCCGCGAAGTCGGGACCCGCCCCGAGCTGTGTCACCGCTTCGAGCTCGCAGGCGAGGCCGTCGTCGAAGGTCATGCCGCCACCCAGCGTGATGGTGCGGCGGATCGCGGCGAGCGCGGCCGGCGACTTCTCCGCCAGCCGTTCAGCATAGACCTGCACATGGGCACGCAGCTTCGCCGGCTCGACCAGCTCACTCACCAGTGCCCAGTCGAGCGCCTGCTCGGCGCCGATCAAGGCACCGTCGTAGAGATAGCGCAGCGCGCGCGGCCGGCCGATCAGCCGCGCCAGCGCCTGGGTGGCGGCGATCGGCGGGATGAAGCCGATGGCGATCTCCGGCTGGCCGAACCGCGCGTCGGGCGTGGCGAAGCGCAGGTCGCAATGCAGCGTCATCTCCAACCCGCCGCCAACCGCGATGCCGTGGATCGCCGCCAGCATCGGCTTGGTCGAGCCGCGCAGCAGCCGTGCGACCTCGTGGCAGCGGATGGCCCAGTCGCGAACGCCCTCGGGCGACAGGCCCTTGAACACGTTGAGGTCCGCACCGGCACTGAAATGCCTCTCGAGCGCGCTCGCCAGCACCAGCACGCGCACCTCGCGATCGGCGATCGCCGCTTCGACGGCGCTGTAGGTCTCCTCGACCATCGCTCGGTCGAAGGCATTGATCGGCGGGCGATTGAACTCGATCCAGGCGACGTGGCGCTCGATCGAGGTGCGGATATGGCTGTAGCTCGGCGTCACCCGGCGATGATTACACGTCCGGCTCGTCCGAGCGATAGAAGCACAGCACCAGCAGCCAGACGATGCCGAGAGCCAGCACACTCGCCGCGAAGATCGCGCACCACACGCCGAACGGCGGCAGGGAATCGATATCGCCGCCCGCCTCGAACCAACCAAGCATGACGAGCGCCGCCAGTCCCAGCAGGCAGCTGAAGACGGCGATCCAGAAGCTGATGCGCATCACCCCGCTTACGCAGCGGGCGGCGCAAACGTCCCTGCTTGCAGTCTCGGTGAGGCCCGATCAGTGCGGCCCAGTGTCAGTGCGGAACATCGCCCTTCAGCATGACGCGATAGAGATAACGCGTTTCGCCCATGTCGTAGTCGCCGTTGGCCTTGTGCAGCAGGCAGCGGTTGTCCCAGATCACGAGATCGCCGGGCTGCCACGCATGGCGATACTGGAAGCGCTCCTGCGTGGCGTGCTCGAGCAGCTCGACCAGCAGCGGCAGCGCCTCCTTGTGATCGAGGCCGAGGATGCCCTCGATGCGGATCGGGTTGATGTAGATCGACTTGATGCCGCTGTCGGGATGGGTGCGCACCACAGGATGCAACACCGCGTTCGGCACCCGCTCCTTGTTGGTGTCCGACAGGCCCATCAGCTTCCGCG
Organism: Reyranella sp.; assembly: GCA_036493235.1. Taxonomy (GTDB): domain Bacteria; phylum Pseudomonadota; class Alphaproteobacteria; order Reyranellales; family Reyranellaceae; genus Reyranella. The sequence continues at coordinate 2,969 of DASXQC010000445.1, read as the reverse complement.
CGCTGTGGCTGCTTTGATAGACGTGGATGCCGATCAGCGATGCGATCCGCTCGCGCGTCGCCGCGTCGAGTGCGTCGTAGGCAGCGGCCATGTTGGCGAACTGCGTGTCGCCACCCGCACTTGGCAGCTTCACCGCATGCAGGACGGTCGCCTTGGGTGGGCGCGTGTCGTTCGAATGGTCGGTGTGCCAGCCCTCGCCCGGGATGTAGCGTTTGCCGTCGGGGAAGCTGTCCTGGTTCGAGAGGTAATGAATCTGTGGACAGTCGGGCAGCGCGAAGCGCGTGTTGTGCTGCAAAAAGATCTCGCCGAACAGCGACACCGCCTGCACCAGCTGGGCGGGTGAGAGGGTCTGGCCCCTGATCGCCAAAACGTGATGGCGGACGAAGGCATCCCGCAGGGCGCCTCGGACTTCATCCGGGACCGGGCCGGAAAGGTCCAATTCACGGACCTCCGCGCCGGTGTGGTCCGTCATCGAGGCGATCTGCACGGCGGTTGCTCCTGGTGCTCTTTGACGCTCTTGGGGCCTGTCACCTTGCAGTTTAGCCCTCTTTGAGGGCAAAGTCGGAGTGGTCATGGGTCGCGCATCTTTGCTTTCGCTCTGGGGAACGATCGGTATTGCGCTCGCGCTGCCGGCAGTGGGACAGCCGTTGGCGACTGCGCTCGCGCCCGAGAAGCCCGTCCCAGGCGAGACGCCTCGGCTGGGCGCGCCGCTGCCAGGTGCGCCCGACGTCGCTGATGTCCATGTCCCGTCGGTCGCTCTCGGCTTCGACGAGGGTGTCGGCCCCGCGCCGGGCCAGAGCGTAACCTGGCAGGGCGCTTCCTACGTGGTCGTCGATGCCGCCGCGAGCGAGGACCGGCCGACCTTCAGCGGTGGCAGCCACTTCGTCATCACCAGCGATGGCGGCACGCTCCAGATCGGCCTCAAGGCCGTCGTGCCTGTCGACGCCCAGGTGGCTCAGGCCACCAAATAACGGGCGTTCCCCGCGCGACCATGCTTTGGGTTCGCCTTCTTCTCGGGTTGGCGATCCTGCTCCCTGCCGCAGCCCATGCGAACGGACCTGAGCCGCCCTGCGCGGGCACGCCGGTGCCGGCCTATGGCGCAGTCGACGGGCCGCCAGCCTTCGCCCTGTGGAGCAGCAGCGACCTCCACCGCGACAGCTGGCAGCCACCGGCCTGCCTCGGCTGGCGCGGCGACAGCCGCCTCGTCGCCGCGTTGGCCGCGCGCTTCCATTCGCCGCTCTCGCTCGGCGCGCTGGCCGAGCGGCTGACGGCGATCTCGCATCACCCCGACATCCGCTTCTGGGCCGTAACGCGACAGGAATGGCTCCCTCTCGTGCAGCGGAGCTGGACGGTCGACGGCCCTGACGCCAGGTACCAACGGCCCGATCCCAGCGCGACCGAGCTCACGAGGGGCCGCGACTTCTATTACGCAGAGGATGCGGAAGTCGGCGGCCGCGCGGTCTGGCGGCTACGTATCGTCGAGCGCAGCGATTCCCGCCTCGTGCTGACATCGGAGAACGTGACGCCGATCCGCATCGCGATCATGACCATCTTCGAGCCGGGATCGCTGCAGGTGGCGACCGTGCTGCAGCGCGCGAGCCCCGACGTCTGGGACCTCTACGAGATCACCCGCGCCGGCGCGGAGTCGAACTCCTTCGTCTCCGGCTACGGCAGCTCCTATCTCAATCGGTTGGATGCGATGCGCCGCTATCTCGCCGGCCTGCCGACCGACCGGGACCCGCCCGTCGCGCCCCGATAGCCCGGAACTTTGCCGGGGTCGGCCCGTTGGCTGCGGAATGAGCAAGGACCGAGAAGCCGCCCTGAAGGCCAAGCACGAGGCGGCACGCCGGGCCGAGCGTGCACCCGGCCATGCCGAGCTGGTGCTGCCCTCGGTGACCGTCGATACCTACAACGAGGAACTGCGCGACGAGGACGGCTTCGTCGGCGATCGGGCGAGCGGCCGCGCCTTCCGCGCGATCCTCGACGACTGGCGCGACCGCCTCTCCAAGCACGGCGAGGATCCGCTCGGCGAGAAAGCCACGGCGGAGATCTCCAAGAGCCAGCTCGACAAGATCCTCGAGTCCGGCGATCCGATCGCCGCCGGCCTGATCCACAGCGCGGTCGAGGAATTCGCGCACGAGCTCGCCGCCGTCGTGCGCCGCTTCCTGCGTCTCGAGAAGTGGAAAGGCACCGAGCGCATCGTGATTGGCGGCGGCTTGTCGAGCAGCCACATTGGCCGGCTCGCGATGGGCCGCGCCGCCGTCCTGCTCAATTCCGAAGGCACCGAGATCGAGCTGGTGCCGATCGAGTATCACCACGACGAGGCGGGCCTGATCGGTTCGCTGCACTTCGCACCGGGCTGGGTGTTCACCGGCCACGACGCGATCCTCGCCGCCGACATTGGCGGCACCAACCTCAGGGTCGGCATCGTCAAGCACAACGCCAGCAAGAAGAGCGACCTCTCCAAGGCCACGGTGTGGAAGCTCGAGCACTGGAAGCACGCGCCCGACAAGCCGACTCGCGAGGAGGCTATCGAGCGCTTCGCCGCCATGGCGAACGGGCTGATCGGCCAGGCGGTCGTCGAGAAGGTGCGGCTGGCGCCGTTCGCCGGCATCGCCTGCCCTGGCATCATCGACGAGGACGGCGTCATCCTGCGCGGCGGCCAGAACCTGCCGGGCAACTGGGAGGGCGAAGGCTTCAACCTCACCCAGGAGCTGGCCGGCCGGCTCACCAAGATCGACGGCGAGACGCCGCTGGTCGTGATGCACAACGATGCAGTCGTACAGGGCCTGAGCGAGGTGCCGCGCATGACCGATGTCGAGCACTGGGGTGTGCTGACGATCGGCACCGGCCTCGGCAACGCCCGCTTCACCAACCGCCGCTGAGCCCGGATTTCCCGGGAAACTTCCCACCGCGTGGGAAGGGTAAGACGCCGGCCCGCTTATTATTTCAGCCGATTCTTCCCAGAT
>DASXQC010000444.1:0-2647 GCA_036493235.1 Reyranella sp. | reverse complement strand
CTGCGGGTCGGCTCGGTGAAGACCAACATCGGCCACACCGAGGCAGCCGCCGGTGTCGCCGGCCTGATCAAGGCGGTGCTGATGCTGCGGCATCAGACCGTGCCGGCCAGCCTGCACTTCACGACGCTCAATCCGCACATCAACCTCGGCGGCGTGCCGATCGAGGTGCCGACGGCATCGACAGCAGCCGAACTCGGCTGCGTGGGTGTGAGCTCGTTCGGCTTCTCCGGCACCAACACCCACGTCGTGCTCGAACGAGCGCCGGCAGAGACACCAGCCGCTCCTGTCAGCGCTCCGACCCAGCTCTTCATCTCGGCCCGCACTCCAGCGGCGCTCCGGGAACTGATCGTCCGCTACCGGGTATTGCTCGATGCCGGCGCGCCGTTCGCGGATCTCTGCCACAGCGCTGCGGTCGGCCGCGCGCGCCTGCCGTGGTGGGTCTGCATCGATCATCCCGACAAGCTGCTCACGGCGGAGCCGTCCGACGCGTCGCTGCCCGAACTGCAACCGACAGCAGGCAGGCGCATCGACCTTCCGACCTATCCCTTCCAGCGCCAACGCTACTGGGCGCAGCCGCGCAAGACGTCGGCCGTGCGCGCCAAGGGCCATCACCCGCTGCTGGGCCGTCGCTTGCGCTCCGGTCTTGCGCAGACGATCCACGAAGCACTGCTCTCGCCGAACGAGCCGGCCTGGCTCGCCGATCACGCGGTGAACGGCAAGGCGGTGATGCCCGCAGCCGGCCTGGTCGAGATGATGCTGGCCGCGGTGCCGTCCGAGTCTCCGATCGAGCTGAGCGATGTCGGATTCCGGCAGATGCTGATCCCCGATGAGCGTTCGCTGGTCCAGACGATCGTCGATCCCGACGCGCGCACCGTCCGCATCGTCGCAGCACCAGATGAAGACGATGCCGACTTCGTCACCATTGCAGAAGCCGGATGGCGCACGACGGACGCGACACCTCCTGCATCTCCACAGTTGCCGGCTGCGCTGCGCGCCGTCGATCTCGATGCGCTCTATGCCCGGTTCGCGGAAGCCGGCCTCGCCTACGGCCCGTCGTTCCGTGTCCTCCGGTCCTTGGCGGGCGGCGGACAGATGGCTGTTGCCGACCTGCCAACCGGCAAGGCGGGCTGGCGCCTCGATCCGTGCATCCTCGATGCGGCCTGGCAAAGCCTTGCGGCCGCTTTGCCCGAGGACTCGACGGAGGCGCGCGTTCCCGCCGGCGTCGACAAGTTCGTATGGATTGGCGGCACGCCGGCAAAGTCCGTCCTGCATCTCCGCACGCCCGATCGCGCTGACGTGACGCTGATCGATGCTACCGGAAAGGTCGTCGCGTGGTGCGAGGGCCTGCGCCTCGTGACCGTGGCGCGACCGGCCGACGCCGTGCTCAGCGACACCGTCTGGCAGGACGCGCCTCCGGGCACCGAAACACCAAACTGGATCGACTGCCGCAACGACGCCGATCCGGAGACCGCCTGCTGGCGAGTCCTCTCCGCCTTCCGCGCCGCCGGAGACGGTGGCGCGCGCCTTGCCGTGCTCGGCCGGCGGGCGACGACCGCGGGCGGCTCGGTTCCCTTGCCGGCCCAGGCCGCGCTGGTCGGTCTCGTCGCCTCGCTGGCGCAGGAGCGGCCCGAGCTTCGGCCGCTGCTGCTCGACCTCGAAGGCGACGAGCCGCCCGCCGTTCCCGACTCGGGCGACCATACGGTCCTCGCCTGGCGCAACGGCAAGCTGCTGGCGCCGCAGCTCGTTGCGCGCCCGCTGGCGGCCAATCCCGATCCGCCCTTCAGCCTGGCGCGCGCAAGCTCCAACACGCTCGACGATCTGCGCTGGGCACCTGCTACGCGCCGCACGCCGGGGGCCAGCGAAGTCGAGATCGAGATTTCCACCACGGGCATCAACTTCCGTGACCTGATGAACCTGCTGGGCGTCTATCCCGGTGACGGCGGCGCACCCGGTGTCGAATGCGCCGGCACGGTCACTGCCATCGGCAGCGACGTGACCGGCGTCGCCCCAGGCGACACGGTCGTCGCCATCGCGCCGGCCTGCTTCTCGAGCCACGTGATCGCCGATGCGAACCTGGTGTGCCGCATCCCCCTGTCGCTCGATTGGCGGCAGGTCGCAGCGCAGCCTGTGGCGTTGCTCACAGCGCGCTTGGCTCTCGACGATGTCGCGCGCCTGCAGAAAGGCCAGCGCATCCTGATCCATGCGGCGACCGGTGGCGTCGGTCTCGCCGCCGTGGCGCTGGCCAAGGCACGGGGCGCCGTGATCGTCGCGACCGCCGGCAATCCGGCCAAGCGCGCCCATCTGCGGACCTTGGGCATCACCGAGATCCACGATTCCCGCACGCTGGACTTCGCGCGGTGCGCGCCGGTCGACGTTGTCCTGAACAGCCTGACGGGGCCAGCCATTCTTGCCGGCCTGAAGGCGCTCAAGCCCGGCGGCCTGTTCCTCGAGCTGGGCAAAGCCGAGCTGTGGTCGCGCGAGCAGGTCGACGCTGTGCGTCGTGACGTACGCTACGAGGTCGTGGCGCTCGATCGGCTGATCCTCGACGAGCCCCAACGCGTCGGCGTCATGCTGCGCGACAGCGTTGCCGCACTTGCCACTGAATCCTGGCTCCCTGTCGCGATGCATCCGTTCGCCGATGTCACCG
>DASXQC010000443.1:0-15347 GCA_036493235.1 Reyranella sp. | reverse complement strand
GGGCGGTGGACGGTGACGCCTTCGCGCGCCACCAGTTCGGCGAGGGCGTCGGCCTGGCGCTCGATGCGCCGTGCCCAGTCGGGCTCGAGTTCGATCAGGCGGCGGCCGGCATGCCTGCGGCTGAACTCGGCTTCTTCCGGCTGCTGCCAGCGCATCGATTCTTCGTAGAAGACCACGAAATCCTCGGCCGGCGAGAGGCCGATCACGACCTCGCGCAACTTGCCCCATTCGTGGTGCGCGCCGAAACCAGCCGTCATCAGACCCTCGCGTAGATATCCTCGTAGCGGACGATGTCGTCCTCCTCGAGATAGTCGCCGGTCTGGACCTCGACGACCTCGAGCGGTTCGCTGCCGGGATTGGCGAGGCGATGGATGCCGCCGATCGGGATGTAGACCGACTCGTTCTCGTGCAAGGTCAGGGTCTTGCCGTCGAGCGTGACCTCGGCCGTGCCCTTGACCACCACCCAGTGCTCGGCGCGGCGGCTGTGGCTCTGCAGGCTGAGCTTGCTCCTCGGATTGACGGTCAGCCGCTTGGCGCGGAAGCGTTCGCCGCGGTCGATGTCCTGGTAGCTGCCCCACGGACGATGCATCACGACGTGCTCGGTGGCCGCGCGATGCTTGCCCTCGGTCATGCGCTGCACGACGTCCTTCAGCCGCGGCAGGTTGTTGCGATGGCCGACCAGCATGGCGTCGTTCATCGCCACCACGACCACGTCCTCGACGCCGATCACCGCGGTGAGCGGCCCGTCCGAACGGACGTAGGAGTTGCGCACATGGTCGATCTCGACCGGGCCCTCGGTGACGTTGCCCTCCGAGTCCGCGTTGCCAACATCGAGCAGCGCGTCCCAGGTGCCGAGATCGGACCAGCGGAACTTCGCGGGCACGACCCAGCATTTGTCGGTGCGCTCCATGACCGCGTAGTCGATCGACTTGGCGGGCGCCTTGGCGAAGGCATCGGCATCGAGGAACACGGTCGAGCCGGTCGTCTTCGCCTGGGCCACCGCGTCCTGTGCGGCCTCGGCCATCGCGGGCTCGAACTTCGTCATCTCCGACAGCAGCAGGGCGGGCGGGAACAGGAAGTTGCCGCTGTTCCACAGCAGCCCCTCGGCGATGTAGCGCAGCGCGGTTTTGGCGTCGGGCTTCTCGACGAACGCCGCCACCTTCTGCACGGCGCCGATATGCTCGCTGCCGGGACGGATGTAGCCGTAGTCGGTCTTGGGCTCGGTCGGCGGGATGCCGAAGGTGACGATGCCGCCTCGCTCGACGGCGACCAGGCCCTCGCGGCAGCCCGACAGGAACTCCTCGACGCCGATCACCAGATGGTCGGAGGCCAGGGCAAGGACCGCCTTCGCCCCTTGGCTCTGGCAGTAGGCCGCGGCGGCCGCCATCGCCGGGCCCGAATCGCGGCGCGACGGCTCGACCAGAATGTCGATCTCCATGCCGATGTCGCGCGCCTGGCTCTCGGCCATGAAGCGGTAGGCCTCGTTGGTGGCGATCACGGGCCGTGCAAACAGGCTGCGGTCAGTCACCCGCATCAGGGTCTGCTGGAAGGTCGACTGCTTGCCGAGCAGCGGCACGAACTGCTTGGGCATGCTTTCGCGCGACAAGGGCCACAGGCGCTTGCCTGAGCCGCCGACCAGAATGACGGGCGTAATGAGCGACATGATCAAAGGCCTTTCAGCGGCCTGCGATATAGCCGATGGCCCGGGGCCGGCCAATGGCGGTCATGACGCCCCGCCTCATGACGCCTCGGTCGGCACCGCGTTGCCCTGGTTCTCGGCCCGTCGGCGCCGCGCCTCGTGCTCGACCGCGTCGACCAGCGACGGAATGTTGGCTGCGATCTCGTAGAAGTCGCTGGCATAGAGAACCAGCAGAGTGGTCGGCTGCGAGGTGACCACCGTGGCGCTGCGCGGCAGCCGGTCGAGCAGCGCCATCTCGCCGAAGAAGCCGCCCTGGTCCAGGGCGACCGAGCCGCGCGGCAGGCGCACCTCGACCTGGCCCTCGGAGATGAAGAACATGGAATCGCCCGGCTCGTCGCGGCGCACCACGACGATGCGCGCCGGGTAGTGGCGCACCCGAAGCTTGCTCACGATCTCCGACAGCGTGACGGTGCCGAGCTGCGTGAAGAGCGGCACCCGCGTCACCTGGTCCCACACGCGAAGATATTCCCGGCGGCGCTCCTCCTCGGCGAAGCCCGTCGCGAGGATGCCGGTCATCAATGCCAGCACCAGGATTCCGCTCACCATGACCACGGAACCCACCATCTTGCCGACGACGGTGTGGGGCACGACGTCGCCGTAGCCGGTCGTCGTCAGGGTCACCACCGCCCACCATAGGGCGTCGGGAATGCTGCCGAACAGCTGAGGCTGCACATGGCGTTCCAGCAAGTGGGTCAGGGTCGCGGCTGTGACCAGCACCATGATGAAGATGATCAGGACGCTGGCGAGCGAAGCGCGCTCGTTGGCGATGACCCGGACCACGGTGTTCATCGCCGGCGCATGGACGCTGAGCTTCAGGATCCACAGCACGCAGAAGATCGGTACCGCGTCGCTGTCGGCGTGGATCGTGCCGGAGCTGACGGCGGCGATCGGCACCACGGCCAGCAGGCCGATCAGCCCGTTGCCCGACAGCGCCCAGCGCAGCCGGGCCATGCCGTCGGACAGGCCGGCGAAGCGGGCCGATTCGGGCGCCGTCCACAGGCGGATGACGTATTCGACGAAGAACACGGTCGCGACCACTTCGACGATGGTCGTGAGAATCCGGTCGACCAGCGGCGGCAAGCCTTCGACCGACGACAAGGCGACCGCGAGCAGGCCGGCCGCCAGGACGATCAGATGGAAGGCGCGCCATTGCCGTCCGGCATGTCCGAAATCGGACGGTCGAAAGACGGCGTAGACGCGGGCACGCGTAGAGGGAGCCGTTGCAGCCACCCCGAAACTTAGGCGGGGTAGCGGGCGAATTGCAATGTAACTGCGTTGTCCTCTGGCCTCCGAGGTCCGCCGACCGGTAGTCTGCCGCCCCGCGAGCAGGGGGGAGACTCAATGGAACCGCGCCAGGTCAAGACGGCCGCCGATGCCCTTAAGATCGTCAAGCAGCGCGGCCTCAGCCACGTCAAGGTGGGGGTCCACGATCTCGACGGGGTACTGCGCGGAAAATACATCCACATCGACAAGTTCAAGTCGGCCCTCGAGGGCGGCCCCAAGGGAGGGATGGGCTTCTGCGACGTGGTGCTGGGCTGGGACAGCAACGACCAGCTCTACGACAACGTCACCTATACCGGCTGGCACACCGCCTATCCCGACGCCAATGTCCGCATCCTTCCGCAGACCTGCCGCGAGATCGCGACCGAGCCGGGCAACCTCCTGTTCCTGTGCGAGTTCACCGGCCCGGCCGAGGCGCTCTGTCCGCGCGGCGTGCTGCGGCGGGTGATCGAGCGGGCGAACAAGCTCGGCTACGAGGTCAAGGTCGGCTTCGAGTACGAGTTCTTCGTGTTCGCCGAGACGGCGCATTCGATCCGCGAGAAGGGCTACCGGAACCTGAAGCCGATCTCGCCCGGCTTCTTCGGTTATTCGGTGCTGCGCAACTCGGTACTGAGCGACTGGTACCGTGACCTGCTGGCCATGTGCGAGACCATGGACATGAGCATCGAAGGCATGCACACGGAGACCGGCGCCGGCGTGCTCGAGGCGGCGCTGCGGGTGCAGGAGGGGCTCGAGGCGGCCGACCGCGCCGCGCTGTTCAAGCTCTTCACCAAGGTGCTGGCGCAGAAGCGCGACTGGCTCGCCACCTTCATGGCCAAGTGGTCGAAGGATTGGCCGGGCTGTGGCGGCCACATGCACATGTCGCTGTGGAAGGACGGCAAGCCGGTGTTCTTCGACGAGAGGGCGCCGCATCGCATGAGCAAGACCTTCCGCCAGTTCGTCGGCGGCCAGCAGGCGCTGATGCCGGAACTGCTCGGCATGGTCGCCTCGACGGTGAATGCCTACCGCCGGCTGATCCCCGGCTTCTGGGCGCCGACCGTCTCGGCCTGGGGCGTCGAGAACCGCACCTGCTCATTGAGGGTCATCCCGGGCTCGGCAAAATCGACGCGCGTCGAGTATCGAATCGCCGCATCCGACGCGAACCCGTACCTTGCGCTCGCCGCTGGGGTCGGCTCGGGCCTGTGGGGCATCGAGAACAAGATCGACCCCGGCGAGCCGGTCGCCGGCAACAGTTACGAGAGGAAGCATCCGGCGAAGGCGCAGCTGCCGCGGACGCTGATGGAGGCGGCCGGCCGGCTGAAGGGTTCGAAGGCGGCGCGCGATTTGTTCGGCGACGCCTTCGTCGATCATTATTCTGCAACACGTGAATGGGAAGAGCGGGAGTTCCGCAAGGCCATCACGGAATGGGAGCTGGACCGTTACATGGAAATCATCTGATGGCGCCGTCATCGTCGTTGCTCGTGGGGAACTGGAACTATCCGACGTCGATCCGCTTCGGCGCGGGCCGCATCAAGGAGCTGCCGGAAGCCTGCAAGGCGATGGGCCTGACGCGGCCATTGCTGGTCACCGATCCCGGGTTGGCCGGCCTGCCGATGATCGCCGAGGCGATGCACGGCCTGCGCCGCGCCGGCATCGATGTCGGCTTGTTCAGCGAGGTGAAGCCCAATCCGGTGTTGGCCAATGTCGAGGCCGGCGTCCGCACCCTGCGGGCTGGCCGCTGTGACGGCGTGATCGCCTGGGGCGGTGGCTCGGGCCTCGACACCGGCAAGGCGGTCGCCTTCATGGCCGGCCAGACGCGGCCGATGTGGGACTTCGAGGATATCGGCGACTGGTGGACGCGGGCCAATCCCGCCGGGATCCTGCCGACCATCGCGGTGCCGACCACCGCGGGTACAGGGTCCGAGACTGGCCGTGCGTCGGTGATCACCGATCCGGCGACGAAGACCAAGAAGGTGATCTTCCATCCCAAGATGATGCCGACGATCGTGATCGCCGATCCCGAGCTGACAATCGGGCTGCCGGCGAAGCTCACGGCCGGGACGGGCATGGATGCGTTCATTCACTGCTTCGAGGCCTATTGCGCGCCGGGCTATCACCCTTACGCCGAGGGCATCGCCGTCGAGGGCATGCGGCTGGTGAAGGAGAACCTCGCGCGTGCGGTCAAGGATGGGCGCGATCTCGAGGCGCGCGGCCACATGTTGGCGGCCTCGCAGATGGGCTCGACCGCGTTCCAGAAGGGGCTGGGCGCGATCCATTCGCTGTCGCATCCGGTCGGCGCGGTGCTCGACACGCATCACGGCCTGACCAATGCGGTCGCCATGCCGTACGTCGTGAAGTTCAATCGCGCGGCGATCGAGGACAAGGTCGTGCGGTTGGCGCGCTGGCTGGACCTCCGTACGCCGACCTTCGACGGCTTCCTGCAATGGACGCTCGACCTGCGGCGAGAGATCGGCATCCCGCACACGCTGGCGGAGCTCGGCGTGAAGGGCGAGCATCTCGACAAGTTCGCCGAGATGGCCGCCGTCGACCCCACGGCCGGCGGCAACCCGATCAAGGCCGGCGTCCCGGAGATGCGCAAGATGTACGAGGCAGCAGTCGCAGGTCGGCTATGAGCGTTCCCTCCCACGCCCGGGTCGTCATCATCGGCGGCGGCATCATGGGCTGCTCGACGGCCTATCATCTTGCCAAGAACGGCTGGAAGGACGTCGTGCTGCTGGAGCAGGGGCGGCTGAGCGGCGGCACGACCTGGCATGCGGCCGGCCTGGTCGGCCAGCTGCGCGGCTTCCAGAACCTGACGCGGCTGGTTCAATACAGCACCAGGCTCTATGCCGGGCTCGAGGCCGAGACCGGCCTGGCGACGGGCTGGAAGCAGTGCGGCTCGATCTCGGTCGCGCGCACGGAAGAGCGCATGACCTATCTGCGCCGCTCGGCCGCAACGGCGAACAAGCAGGGCGTGGTGTGCGAGGAACTGACGCCTGCGCAGGCTGGCGTGAAGTATCCGGTCATGCGCACCGACGATCTGGTCGGCGCGGTGTGGCTGCCGGGCGACGGCAAAGCCAATCCGGCCGACATCACCCAGGCGCTTGCCAGAGGCGCGCGCAATGGAGGCGTGCGCATCTTCGAGAAGACGCGCGTGACGTCGATCGACACCGAGGATGGACGCGTCACTGGCGTGCAGACGACCGAGGGCCCGATCACGGCGGAGATCGTCGTCAACTGCGGCGGCCAGTGGGCGCGCCAGGTCGGACGCATGGTCGGCGTGACGGTGCCGCTCTATTCCTGCGAGCACATGTATATCGTCACCGAGAAGATGGAAGGCGTGCCGCGCGACCTGCCGGTGATGCGCGACCCCGACGGCTATATCTACTTCAAGGAGGAGGTCGGCGGCCTGCTGATGGGCGGCTTCGAGCCGCAGGCCAAGCCGTGGGAGAAGGACGTCATTCCCGACGACTTCGAGTTCGGCATGTTTCCCGACGACTGGGAGCAGTTCCAGATCCTGATGGACAACGCGCTGATCCGCGTGCCGGCGCTGGAGAAGGCGGGTATCAAGACCTTCATGAACGGGCCGGAGAGCTTCACGCCCGATCTCAACTACATCCTGGGCGAGGCGCCGAACCTGAAGGGCTTCTTCGTCGGCGCCGGCTTCAACTCGATGGGCATCGCGAGCTCGGGCGGCGCCGGCATGGCGCTGGCCGAATGGATCATCGCCGGCGAGCCGACGATGGACCTGTGGCCGGTCGACATCCGCCGCTTCGCCAACTTCCATGGCAACGATGCCTGGCTGCGCGACCGCGTCGCCGAGACGCTCGGCCTGCACTACAAGATGGCGTGGCCGCAGCGCGAGAACGAGAGCGGCCGGCCGTTCCGCCGCTCGCCGCTCTACGATCGCCTGAAGGCGCGCGGCGCCTGGTTTGGCAACAAGATGGGCTGGGATCGGCCGAACTGGTTTGCGGGTGTCGGCAAGATTCCAGACATGCAATACGGCTGGGGCCGCGGCGCGTGGTTCGATGCCGTCGCTGCCGAGCACAAGGCGACGCGCGAGGCGGTGACGGTCGCGGACGAGACCTCGTTCGGCAAGTTCCTGGTGCAGGGGCGTGACGCCGAGCGGGCACTGCAGAAGCTTTGCACCAATGACATCGCGGTGCCGATCGGGCGCACGGTCTATACCGGTCTGCTCAACGAGCGCGGCACCTACGAGAGCGACCTCACCATCGCGCGCCTTGCGCGGGACAAGTTCATGGTCATCACCGGCTCGGCGCAGGTAACGCGCGATGCCGACTGGATCCTGGGCAACGTCGTCGAGGATGCGCACGTCACGCTGACCGACGTCACCGGGGCGTGGACCGTGCTGTCGGTGATGGGGCCGCAGAGCCGCAAGCTGCTCCAGAAGGTCAGCAAGGCCGACTTCTCCAACGAGGCGTTTCCGTTCGCCACCATTCGCGAGATCAGCGTCGGCTATGCGACGGTCTATGCCTCGCGCCGCACCTACATGGGCGAGCTGGGCTGGGAGCTCTATGTCCCCGTCGAGTTCGCGGTCACCGTGTTCGAAACGCTGCACGGCGCGGGCGCCGAGGTTGGCCTGCGCGACATGGGCTACTACGCGATCGAGGGCCTGCGCATCGAGAAGGCCTACCGCGCCTGGGGCCGCGAACTGACGCCCGATGACAATCCATGGCAGGCGGGGCTCGGCTGGGCGGTGAAGCTCGACAAGCCCGGCGGCTTCATCGGCCGGCAGGCGCTGATTGACGCCAGGGCCAAGCCGTTGGGGCGACGCCTCGTGTCCGTCGTGTTGCAGGACGGCGAGCCGCTGCTGTGGGGCGGCGAGGCGCTGCTGCGCGACGGCCGGGCGGTCGGCGATCTCACCTCGGCGGCCTACGGCCACACGGTCGGCGCCGCGGTCGGGCTGGGCTATGTGACGCGCGACGACGGCCAGTCGATCGACGCGGCGTGGCTTGAAACCGGCCGCTTCGAGGTCGATCTTGCGGGCACGCTGCTCGCGGCGCGGCTGTCGCTGCGGGCGCCGTACGATCCCGCTGGAACGCGCATCAAGGGTTGAACGATGGACACGATCGGCACGAGCGAAGTTACCGTCAACGGCCGCAGTTATCGTTTGCCGCGACGGCCGACCGTCGTGGTCTGCGTCGACGGCTCGCAGCCGGGCTATATCGAGCGCGCATTCGAGGCGGGCCGCGCGCCGTGGCTGGCGCGGGTGCTGACGGAAGGCACCAGCCTGATCGCCGACTGCGTGATGCCGTCCTTCACCAACCCGAATAACCTCTCCATCGTCACCGGCCAGCCGCCCGCCGTGCACGGCATCAGCGGCAACTACTTCCTCGATCCCGACTCGGGGAAAGAGGTGATGATGAACGATCCTCGCTTTCTGCGGGTCGAGACGCTGTTCGCGGCGTTCCAGCGCGCCGGCTGCGGCATCGCCGTGGTGACCGCCAAGGACAAGCTGCGCGGTCTGCTGGGCAAGGGCCTCGTGCTGGCGCCCGGCAAGGCCTGCAGCTTCTCGTCGGAGAAGTCGGCCGATGCGACAGTCGCCGAGAACGGCATCGAGGGCGTGAACGCGCTGGTCGGGATGGCTGTGCCGGACGTCTACAGCGCCGGCCTGTCCGAGTTCGTGTTCGCCGCGGGCGTCAGGCTGATGGAGCGCGACCGGCCGGAGATCATGTATCTCTCGACCACCGACTACATCCAGCACAAGCATGCGCCCGGCACGCCGGTCGCCAACGACTTCTACGCCATGATGGACGGCTATCTGGCGAAGCTCGATGCGATGGGCTGCACCATCGTGCTCACCGCCGACCACGGCATGAACGCCAAGTTCGGCGGCGACGGCCAGCCCGACGTGATCTATCTGCAGGACCTGTTCGACGACTGGGCCGGCAAGGACTGCGCCCGCGTCATCCTGCCGATCACCGATCCCTATGTCGTGCATCACGGCGCGCTGGGCTCGTACGCGATCGTCTATTGCGACGATGCGCCGAACTGGAAGGCGAAGCTCGAGGTGATGGATGGGATCGAGCAGGCGCTGACCAAGGAGGAGGCGGCGAGGCGCTTCGAGCTGCCGGCCGACCGCCTCGGCGATCTCGTCGTCGTTTCGACCAAGCACAAGGTGCTTGGCACCTCGGCGTCGCGTCATGATCTGTCAGGATTGACCGAGCCGCTGCGCAGCCATGGCGGGCTCTCCGAGCAGCGCGTGCCGCTGATCTGCAACCGCAGGCTCGCCCGGCCGGTCGATCGCTCGTGGCGCAACTTCGACGCCTTCGATCTCGCCCTCAATCTGGTCGCCTGACCGTCAAGACAAGGTCTTTGCCCTGGCCCGCATAAAATGTTCGTTGCGGCGGGTCGGTCAGCGGGGAGAGATTTGCGCCCACGCCAATCCCGGACGGAGAGAACCATGAGCGTCAGCCAGGCCGACAAGGCGAAGAGATTGCGGGCCCTGCACGAGGCGCCCGGCGCCTTCGTCATTCCCAATCCGTGGGATGCCGGCTCGGCACGCGTGCTGGAGGCGCTTGGCTTCCAGGCGCTGGCGACGTCGAGCGGTGCCAAGGCCGGCGTTCTCGGCAAGCGCGATGGCAAGGTGACGCGTGAGGAGTCGCTCGCCAACGCGCGGCTGATCGCGGGCGCGGTCGACCTGCCGGTGATCGGCGATCTCGAGAAGGGCTTCGGCGATACGCCGGACGCTGCGGCACTCACGATCAAGGGTGCGGCGGAAGCCGGACTCGTCGGCGGCTCGATTGAGGATGCGACCGGCAACAAGGATGCGCCGCTGTTCGACCTCAAGCTCGCGACCGAGCGCGTCGCGGCGGCGGCGAAGGCGGCCAAGGCGTTGCCGTTCCCGTTCGTGCTGACAGCGCGCGCCGAGGGCTTCCTGCGCGGCAAGGCCGATCTCGACGACGTCATCGCCCGCCTGAAGGCTTACGAGGCGGCGGGGGCCGACGTGCTGTTCGCGCCGGGACTGCCCGATCTCGACGCGATCAAGAAGGTGACCAGCGCGATCGGCAAGCCATTCAACTTCATGGTCGGCATTCCGAAGAAGTCCTTCTCCAAGGCCGAACTCGAGGCGGCGGGCGTGAAGCGCATCAGCCTCGCTACGTCGCTGTGGAAGGCCGCGATGACCGGCTTGATCGATGCCGCGACGGAAGTGAAGGAAAAGGGCACTTTCAGCTATGTCGATCGCGTCGCCTCGTCGGCTACGCTCGCGGGCTACATGAAGGAGTAGCCTCGTGTTCCATGGCTGGCGGGTGGTGGCGGCGTGTTGTCATCGCCACCGTCGCCTGGGCCTTGGGAACCTTCGGAGCGAGCGTCTACCTGCAGGCCGTAACGGCGGCGCATGGCTGGGCGATCGCCGACGTCGCCTTCGCCGTCACCTTGTTCTATCTGGTGAGCGCGCTCGTGCAGCGGTCGGCCGGTCGCGCCATCGACCGCTGGGGGCCGCGGCCGGTGATGCTGCTCGGCACGGTGTCCATGACGCTCGGCGTGGCCGGCATCGGCCAGGTCGCGACGCGCTGGCAACTCTATCCCTGCTTCGTGCTGATCGGTCTCGGCTGGGCGACATTGTCGACCATGGGCATCGCCGCCGCCGTGGCGCCGTGGTTCGAGCGCCATCAGGGCCGCTCGATGGCGCTCGCCATCATGGGCGCCAGCATCGGCGCGGTGATCGGCGTTCCGGCGCTGCAGTTCGCCATCCGGCAGTTCGGCCTCGGGACGGGGCTGGCGGTCGTGGCGCTGGTCGCCGCGGCGCTGCTGGTGCCGCTGATTGCCCGCGTGCTGCGCTTCCGCGGGCCGCGCGAGATCGGGCTGCAGCGCGACGGTGGCGCTACGCTCGCCGAAGCTCCCCCTGTGTCGATCAAGCCGATCGCCACGGCCGTGAACCGCTCGCTGCTGTTGTGGAGCGCCACCGCTTCCTTCGCGCTCGGTCTGGCGATGCAGATCGGCTTCATCACCCATCACGTCACGCTGGCGCAGCCTCTGCTCGGGACCGCGGGGGCGGGGCTGCTGGTCAGCGCTACCGGCGGCTCGGGCTTCGCCGGCCGCCTGATCCTGGCGCGCATCGTCGATCGCACCGATGTGCGCCGGCTGGCCTGCCTGGTGATGATCGTGCAGGCGGCCGCGCTGCTGTCGCTGTCGCTCTGGCCGGCCGTGCCCGTGCTGGTCGCGGCATCGCTGGTCTATGGCTACGGCATCGGCCACATCACCACGCTCGGGCCGATCGTGGTACGGCGCGAGTTCGGCGCCGCCGCGTTTGGCGCGACCTATGGCACCGCTGCAAGCATGATCCAGCTCACCTCGGCCTTCGGGCCGGCGATCATGGGCCTGCTGCGCGACAGTTTCGGCGGCTACCGGCCGGGCCTCGCGATTGCAGCAGCGGTGACCCTGGCGGCGAGTACGATCTTGTTCATGGGCGGCCGCCTTGCGGCGCGAACCTGAGCCCCTGGCGCGCCGGCTTCCTGGAACCGGTGATGCAATCTGTAAATCTGGGCCGTCCTCGTGGGGTGAAAGGCGAGTTGCGTAAACCTGACGGTTGCGTCATCAATCTGACATGGAGCACTTCGACGTCCTGATCGTCGGCGCCGGCCTGTCGGGTATCGGCGCTGCGTGGCACCTGCAGGATCGCTGCCAGGGCAAGAGCTATGCCATCCTCGAAGGCCGTGCGGCGAGCGGCGGCACCTGGGACCTGTTCCGCTATCCCGGCGTGCGGTCCGATTCGGACATGTACACGCTGGGCTATCGCTTCCGGCCGTGGAAGGAGGCCAAGGCGATCGCCGACGGCCCGTCGATCCTGAAGTACATCCGCGAGGTCGCGAGCGACCACGGCATCGACAAGAAGGTCCGCTTCCAGCATCGCGTGGTCGGCGCCTCGTGGTCGACGCCCGACGCGCGCTGGACGGTCGAAGTCGAGCGCGGCGAGGCAAAGGAGTTGGTCCGCTTCACCTGCGGCTTCCTCTGGATGTGCAGCGGCTACTACCGCACCGACGCAGGCTACCTGCCGGACTTCCCCGGCCTGGAGAAGTTCAAGGGTGAGGTCGTCCATCCGCAGAAGTGGACCGACGACATCGACCACAAGGGCAAGAAGGTCGTCGTGATCGGCAGCGGCGCCACGGCGGTGACCCTGGTGCCGGCGATGGCCGACTCGGGCGCGACGCACGTCACCATGCTGCAGCGCTCGCCGACCTACATGGCCGTGCGGCCCTCGCAGGATCCGTTCGCGACCAAGATGCGCCGTCGCCTGCCGCTCGGCGCGGCCTATGTCGTGACGCGATGGAAGAACGTGCTGCTCGGCATGTATTTCTACCAGATGTGCAAGCGCAAGCCGGAGAAGGTGAAGAACCTGCTGCTGGGCTATGTCGCCAAGATGCTGGGGTCGGACTACGACATCGAGCGCCACTTCACGCCGCGCTACAACCCGTGGGACCAGCGCCTCTGCCTGGTGCCCGATGCCGACTTCTTCCGCGCCATCCGCCAGGGCAAGGTGACGGTCGTCACCGATCACATCGAGACCTTCACCGAGACCGGCATCCGCTTGAAGTCCGGCGCCGAGCTCGCGGCCGACATGGTCGTCACCGCGACCGGCCTGGTGCTGGTGCCGGTTGGGGGCGCGAAGCTCACGGTCGACGGCCAGCCGGTCGATCTCGCCAAGCGCTTCATCTACAAGGGCATGATGTACTCCGACGTGCCGAACCTCGCGTCGGTGTTCGGCTACACCAACGCCTCGTGGACGCTGAAGGCCGACCTGGTGTGCGAGTATGTCTGTCGCCTGCTGAACCACATGGACCGGAACGGCTATCGTGTGTGCACGCCGCGCAACGGAGATGCGACCCTGCAGGAGGAGCCGTGGGTCAACTTCTCCTCAGGCTACATCCAGCGCGCACTGGCGCATCAACCCAAGCAGGGCTCGAAGCGGCCGTGGAAGCTCTACCAGAACTACGCGCTCGATCTCCTGAGCCTGCGGTTCGGCCGGCTGCGTGATGCGATGGTCTTTTCGCGCTAGCCCTCCCGTCGGATGCAGGTTGCCGTCGTTGCCGTTCTGCGGGAACGTGGCGTCATGCGCACGCAAGCCGAGAAGGGCCGCCTGTTCAAGGAACGGCACGCCCAGCAGAAGATCCTGATCCTGCCCAATCCGTGGGATGCGGGGACAGCGAAGCTGTTGCAGTCGCTGGGCTTCGAGGCGCTGGCGACCACCAGCCTCGGCATGTCCAACGCGCTCGGTCGCGCCGACGGCGAGGGCTCGGTGAGCCGCGCCGAGCTGATCGAGAACTGTCGCATCATCGCCGAGGCGACTGACCTGCCGGTCAATGCCGATCTCGAGAATGGCTATGCCGACGATCCGAAGGAGGCGGCCACAATCCTGCGCGATGCGGCGGAGGTCGGCATCGTCGGTGGCTCGATCGAGGACTGGAGCGGCGAGCGCATCTACGACTTCAACCACGCGGTCGAGCGGGTGGTGGCGGGCGTCGAGATGGCACGCTCGCTGCCGGTGCCGTTCACTTTCGTCGCCCGCGCCGAGAACCTGATCCGCGGCCGCGTCGATCTCGACGACACAATCAAGCGCCTGCAAGCGTTCGAGAAGGCGGGCGCCGACGTGCTTTACGCGCCGGGCCTGCGCGACCTCGCGACGATGAAGCTGGTCGCGTCGTCGGTCGGCAAGCCGATCAACGTCGTCATGAGCGCGGCCGATCCGGCGCTGACGGCGGCCGAGATGGAGGCGGTCGGCGTGCGGCGGCTCTCGGTCGGCGGGGCGCTGTCGCGACTCGCGCTGGCGGCCTTCATGAAGGGCGCGCGGGAGATGAAGGACAAGGGTGGCTTCACCTGGATGAACGACACCATGGCGACCCGGGACCTCAAGGCCGTCTTCCGGCCCTGACCGGTTGGCGCGGTGCTTGCTCCCCGGGCTGGCAGGGTTAAGCTTTCGAGGTCCAACCGGGGGTTAGACATGAAGATCGGCACCATGATGCGGTGCGGCGCCCTGGCGGCGCTCGCCGTCGCGGCATTCGCAGGCCCCACATTCGCGCAGAAGACGAAGCTCACGGTCTACACGGCGCTGGAGAACGACCAGCTGGGTCCGTTCAAGAAGGCCTTCGAAGCCGATAACCCGACCGTCGAGATCGCCTGGGTGCGCGATTCCACCGGCGTCATCGCGGCCAAGCTGATGGCCGAGAAGGACAACCCGCACGCCGACATCATCTGGGGCCTGGCGGCGTCCAACGTCGGCCTGATGGCCTCGATGGGCATGCTCGAGCCCTACACGCCGACCGGCGCCGACAAGCTCAAGCCCGCGTTCAGGAGCGGCAAGACGCCGGACACCTGGGTCGGCATGGACGCCTATCTCTCGGTGGTCTGCTTCAACACCGCCGAGGCGGAGAAGGGCAAGAAGGCCAAGCCCGCGAGCTGGGCCGATCTCACCAGGCCCGAGTACAAGGACCAGATCGTGATGCCCAACCCGGCCTCGTCGGGCACCGGCTATCTCACGGTCGCTGCCTGGCTGCAGAGCATGGGCGAGGAGGCGGGCTGGAAGTTCATGGACGGCCTGCACCAGAACATCGCGCAGTACATACATTCCGGCTCGGCGCCGTGCGTGCAGGCGGCCAAGGGTGAGCGGCTGATCGGCATCGGCCTGGACACCCGTGGAGCCTCGGAGAAGACCAAGGGCGCGCCGCTCGAGCTGATCCTGCCCAAGGAGGGGCTGGGCTCGGAGATCGAGGTGACGGCGATCGTCAAGGGTACAAAGAACATGGACGCCGCCAAAAAGCTTGCCGACTGGGCAGTCACGAAGAACGCCAACGAGCTCTACGCCAAGACCTACCCGATCGTGGCGCTGCCCGGCGTCGCCAACACGCCGCCGAACTATCCGGCCGACATCGAGAAGGCGGCGGTGAAGAACGACGTCGACTGGATGGCGAAGAACCGCGATCGCATCCTGGCCGAATGGACCAAGCGCTACGACGGAAAGTCGGCACCCAAGAAATGAGCTATCTGGAGGTCCGCAACCTCCACAAGCGCTACGGCGACTTCACGGCCCTCGGCGACATCTCGCTGGATGTCGGCGAGGGTGAGTTCGTCTGCTTCCTGGGGCCGTCGGGTTGCGGCAAGACCACATTGCTGCGCGCGATCGCCGGGCTCGATCCGCAGACCTCGGGCACGATCCGGCAGAAGGGCCGCGACGTGTCGGCGCTGCCGCCGGCGCAACGCGACTTCGGCATCGTCTTCCAGTCCTACGCGCTGTTTCCCAACCTGACCGTCACCGACAATGTCGGCTACGGGCTGGTGAGCCGCCGGCAGAGGAGGGCGGAGATCGCGGCCCGCGTGAACGAGTTGCTGGCGCTGGTCGGCCTGCCCGATGCGGGGCCACGCTACCCCGCGC
>DASXQC010000442.1:0-2579 GCA_036493235.1 Reyranella sp. | reverse complement strand
AACCCTGCCTTCCTGCAGCACGGTGATCCATTCGACCAGCTCGAACAGCGAGTCCATGTCGTGATCGATCACGATCATGGTGCGGCCGCGGGCGATCGACTTCAGCAGCTGCACGGTCTCGACGCGCTCGCGCGGGCTCATGCCGGCCAGCGGCTCGTCGAGCAGCAGCAGGCTGGGCGAGGTGGCGAGCGCGAGCCCGATCTCGAGCCGCCGCTTCTCGCCGTAGGCCAGCGCCGACACCGGCGTGTCGGCGCGCGCCGTCAGGCCGATCAGGCCGAGCGTGTGTTGCACCCGGTCGTCCAGGCCGGGAATGCTCGACAGGCTGCGGAACAGGTCGAGGCGGAAGCGGCCGCGCAGGTCGGCCAGCGCGGCGATCGTCAGGTTCTGGCGCACCGTGAGCCGGGTGAAGAGCTGGTTCACCTGGTAGCTCTTGGTGAGGCCGAGCTGGCAGACCTCGGTCACGCCCTTGCCGGTGATGTCCTGGCCTTCGAACACGATCGTGCCGCCGCTCGGCGGGACCTCGCAGGTCAGCATCTTGAAGAAGGTGCTCTTGCCCGCGCCGTTGGGGCCGATGATGCCGCGCAGCTCGCCGACCCGGACGGTGAAGTCGATGTCGCTGTTGGCGACCAGGCCGCCGTAACGCTTGGTCAGGCCCTTGGCCTCGAGGATCGTGCCGGCCTTGAGGTCGCCGTCGCGCGCGCGCGCCGGCATCGATTCCTCTGCGGCGCGGATCGGTGTCGCCTCCTCCGGCGCCTCGACCTCGGCCTGCTTGCGTTCGAACAGCAGGCGCCAGAGATCCTTGAGGCCGCCGACCAGGCCGTGCCGCAGGAAGCAGACCAGCAGCACGAACACCAAGCCCAGCATCAGCTTCCAGGCGCCGCCCAGACCCAGCGTTCTCTGCAGGAAATCCTGCAGGAAGTCCTGCAGCGACAGCCACACGGCCGCGCCGAGCAACGGCCCGAACAGGGTGCCGGGGCCACCGATCGCGGTCTGCATCACGAGCTGGCCCGAGGTGTCGAAGATGAAGGCCTCGGGCGGCATGAAGGCCTGCAGGACGCCGAGCAAGCCGCCGGCCAGGCCGGCATAGGCCGCGGCGATGACGAAGGCCGTGAGCTTGTAGCTATGGATGTTGTGGCCGACCGCCTCGGCGCGCAGCGGGTTGTCGCGGATCGCGCTCAGCACGGCGCCGACCGGCGAGCGGACGATGCGCAGCGCAATGACGATGCCGACGAAATAGCAGGCGGCGAGGAACGGATAGAGCGCCCAACCGGTGGTGAAGTGCAGCGTCGTGAAGCCGAGATAGAGGCTGGGCGTCGGCACGCCGGGCAACCCGTTCTCGCCGCCGGTCCAGTCGGAGAGCGGATTGAACTCGACGAAGTAGAACACCTCGCCGATCGCCACCGTGATCATGGCGAAGTAGATGCCGGTGCGGCGGAGCGCAATCAGGCCGACCAGCCAGCCGACCACCGCCGAGGAGACCATGCCGATCGCCAGCGCGCCCCAGACCGACGGAAAGCCCGCCTTGGTCAGCAGGTAGGCGGCCACCATGCCGCCGGTGCCGTAGAACGCCGCCTGGCCGAACGACAGCAGCCCGGTGTAGCCGAACAGGATGTCGAAGCCGATGCCGAACAGACCCCACACCAGGATGCGGTTGACGGTGTTGGGTGCCAGGCCGAGGTGCGGCAGCAGCAGAGGCGCGACCGCCAATCCGAGCGCGGTCAGCAGCTCGGCGAGATAACGACGGCTCATTCGCGGCCCCGAACTCCCAGCAGCCCGTACGGCCGCAGCACAAGGACGAGGGTCATGGCGGCGAACAGCATGATGTAGGCATAGGCCGGGTTGATCATCGACGTGATGCTGATGATCTCGCCGGCGATCAGCCCGCCCAGCACGGCGCCCGGGAACGAACCGACGCCGCCGATCACGACCACGACGAAGGTCTGCACCAGGATCGCCTCGCCGACATCGGGCGTCAGCGACACGACCGGGGCGTTGACGATGCCGGAGAAGCCGGCCGCCATGGCGCCGATGCCGAACACGATCATGAAGACGCGGTAGACGTCGATGCCGAGCGAATCGACCATCTCCGAATCCTCGATGCCCGCGCGCACGATCATGCCGAGCTTGGTGCGGTAGAGGATGAAGTAGAGCGCCAGCAACGCCACCGCGACGATGCCGACCACGGCAATGCGGTAGGTCGGATAGAAGGTGACGCCCAGCGAGGTGATGCCAGCCAGCAGGGGTGGCGGCGGAACGGTCTTGGACAGGCTCGTGAAGATCAGCCGCACCACCTCGACCATTACGATCGAGATGCCGAACGTCACCAGCAGCTGGTCCTCATGCGGCCGGTGATAGAAGTGGCGGATGATCAGGCGTTCCATCACCACGCCGACCACCAGCATGAACAGCGCGCCGCCGGCCACTGCCAGGATGAAGGAGCCGGTCGCGTCGTAGACGACGTAACCGGCATAGCCGCCCATCATGAACATGGCGCCGTGCGCCAGGTTCAGCACGCCGAGCGTGCCGTAGATGATCGTCAGCCCGGAGCTGATGAGCGCGAGCAGCGCTCCCAGCGCCAG
>DASXQC010000441.1:0-13698 GCA_036493235.1 Reyranella sp. | reverse complement strand
CATCTATCCGCCGATGCCGGCGACCGGCAACGCGGTGAAGAACCTGATCGACGTCTATCGCACGCCGGTGATGGAGGTGAACTCGCTGGTCGCCTTCACCAACACCACGCCGCTCGCGGCCTATCGCGGCGCCGGCCGGCCCGAAGCCAACTACTTCATGGAGCGGCTGATCGACACCGCCGCGCGCGAGATGGGCATCGACCGCATCGAGCTGCGCCGCCGTAACCACATCGCGCCCGAGCAGATGCCCTACAAGGCGCCGTCGGGCATGAACTACGATTCGGGCGAGTTCACCACCATCCTCGACAAGGCGGTGGCGACCTCCGACTGGCACGGCTTCGACAAACGCCGTGCAGAGAGCGCCAAGCACGGCAAGCTGCGCGGCCGTGGCATTGGCCAGTATCTCGAGGTCACCGGCCCGCCGAGCAAGGAGTATGGCGGCATCCGCTTCGAGGAGGATGGCAGCATCACCATGCTGTCGGGCACGCTCGACTACGGCCAGGGCCACGCCACGCCGTTCGCACAGGTGCTGGGCGAACAGCTCGGCATTCCGGTCAACCGCTTCCGCCTGCTGCAGGGCGATTCGGACCAGCTCAAGGTCGGCGGCGGCACTGGCGGCTCGAAGTCGGCGCTGGTCGGCTCACAGGCCTTCCTCGAGGCGGGCGACAAGCTGATCGAGCAGGGCAAGCAGATCGCCGCGCACGTGATGGAAGCCGCGGTGGTCGACATCGAGTTCGCCCACGGCCGCTTCGTCATCGCCGGCACCGATCGCGGTGTCACGATCCTCGAATTGGCCGACAAGCTGCGTAAAGGCCTGAAGCTGCCGCCGGACGTGGCGCAGTCGCTCGACGTCAGCCACATCTCGGACAATCCGCCGTTCTCGTTCCCCAACGGCTGCCATGTCGCCGAGGTCGAGATCGACCGCGACACCGGCACGATCGAGGTGGTGCGCTATTTCATGGTCAACGACTTCGGCACGGTCATCAATCCGATGCTCACCGCCGGCCAGGCGCATGGCGGCGTGGTGCAGGGCATCGGCCAGGCGCTGATGGAGCATGCGCGCTTCGACGAGCAGGGCCAGCCGATCACCGGTTCCTACATGGACTACGCCATGCCGCGCGCCACCGATGCGCCGGGCTTCTCGATCGAGAACCATTCGGTGCCGTGCAAGACCAATCGCCTCGGCGTGAAGGGCTGCGGCGAGGCCGGCTGCGCCGGCGCGCTGCCGTCGGTGATGAACGCCGTCGTCGATGCGCTGAGCGAGGTCGGCATCACCCACATCGACATGCCGGTGACGCCGGAGAAGGTCTGGCAGGCGCTGAACGAGAAGCGCTAGCGCCTACTTCAGATTGTCCTGAAGGAACTTCAGGGCGGCGGCGTTGCCCGACTGTGATCCAGCGGCACAACATGACGTGTTCGAACCCTAGTCGTCCCGCTTACCTGTTGCTGAGAACACCCAGCCTTCATCGTCGGTACGCCGAAAGCCGAGTTTGTTACCGTTGAACGACAAAGTATATTTGATCTGCGTTCCGCGCCCAATGTTCTGGGTATCAAATTCGAAGGTCGCCGCGTCCTTCCACGTCCCCTTTGCTGCCGAAATGCTGCCGGGGTAGGGATCGGAAAGGGTCGGCAAACCCTTACTATAGAGCCCGTTGAGTCCGATGGGCTGATTGTACTTAATCGAGGCACCTGCTGGATTAGCCAAGTACAACTCGTACTCAATATGAGGATGTTGGTCGGTGAGAAACAGCGTGACGGACTTTAAGCCAGGTTCATTGGCTGGAAACTTATAGGTCTTCCCTGAAATTGCAGACGCAATATCTGGCGTCGGGCCGACAGGGGTCGGTTTTTCGGTCGCCGCGTCCCGGATCGCGCTTGCAAGCTGCCCCTCGCTATCGGGGTTTGGAGGCAATGCGACATCCGATTTGACCGCGGAGGCGACATAGTTAGCGAGGGCGCGAAACGAGACGTATTTTCTGGCTGTAGTCACAGCTACGATGTCCAGATCGGGAAATACCGCGATATCCTGGCCATTTTTCCCACTTGCTATGTAGATGTGCTGATCTGGGAGTATCCAAAAGAAATTCGAATAGGTCATTCTTGGATCATAAGACGCATGCGCGTTCACGGCCCGATGGCTTAGTACATCAGCCCAGCCCGATGGAAGCAGTTGCCGTCCTTCCCATTCACCGTGGTGCAAATATAGATAGCCGATCTTTGCCATGTCACGTGGCAACAGAAACAGCATCCCGTCTCCTATCGTGAGACCTTGAGGGTCGCGATCCCAGTGCCAGTCGGTGATACCTAAAGTGGTGAACAGCTTTTCCCGCGCGTAATCCTCGGCAGGCATACCCGTAAGCCGCGTGATAATCGCCGAGATGAGGTTTGGATTACCGTTGCTGTAGTTGAAGACTTCTCCCGGTGGATAGGCCATTGGGCGGTCGAGAATGAACTGAATCCGATTGGAGGCACGATACATTTCCTGCATCGTTTGTTGTTTGCCCCCTTCGAAGCCTTGATCCCAGCTAAATCCCGATGTCATGTCCAAGAGGTTTTGGATCGTGATGGCTCGCTTACGATCATCGATATTCGCAATGGTTCGATCACTGAAGAAATCCAGCATGGGATGATCGAATCGGTCGAGCAAGCCATCCTTGTAAGCCATCGCCAGAAGAGTGCCGGTGATGGCCTTCGTGGCGGAGAATATCTCGTGCGGAGTATTCCCCGGGTAGAGACCGTAGGATGCCTCCACGACTATTCGTCCGTGGCGCACGATAAGCAAGCTGTCAAAGCGATGTCCCTCGCCATAAGCGACGAGCTTGGCGAGTGCCGCTGAATCCATGCCTTGTGCTTCGGGCGTAGATACAAGCCATTCTTTCGTCGGCCAGACCGGCGCGCTGGCGTTCTGTGCTAGCGAAGAATCGAGAGACCCCGCGACCAAGAGAGCACAAAGGTTGAGTGTTGTAGTCAAAATAGATCGTTTCCAGCGCGACATCGCCGCCGCCAATGACGGCATCGCAAAGCCACAGAGCGCGATTGCGATAACAGCTGAAAAGAGACGCATGGCGCTACAACTTCTTGTCGGCCGATTCGACCGACGGCTGGATGATGCGGCCCATGCCAGACACCTTGGTATGCAGCGCGGCTGGCCGGGTCAGCAGCCAGACCGTGCCGGCGCCAGAGAGATGGATGTCGGCCTCGTCGGTGGGACCGGCCTCGACCCGGCCGCTGCCCGAGATCCTTGTCTTGAGGCGCTTCATCGCGACGTCGGCCAGCCGGACGTTTCCCGAGCCCGAGATCTCGGCCGACACGCGCTCGACCGTGCCCTGCGCCTGGATATCGCCGCTGCCGCTGATGGCGAGGCCGAGCTCGCGTTGGTTGAGCTTCTCCACGGTGACCGTGCCCGAGCCCGAGATGCGCACGTGGCGCAGCGCGCGCGCCGGCAGCTCGATGTTGACCGGCCCCGCGGCGCTGCGCCGGCCGCAGGAGATCAGCTTGCCGCCGCGCAGCTTCAGGTGTGCGATCGCGTCCGGCGTGCCGCGCATGACGACCTGGTCGCCGTCGCCGGCGATCAGCCGCACCGGCACCGGGGTCAGAACCTCGACCGTGTCGCCGCCGGTCCAGGTCAGGCGGCGTTCGGGCCCGGAGGCGACGTCGTCGTCACAGGACCGCCAGCCGAATCGGTCTTCAGCGACCATGGCTCTGAAGTCGCTGCCGCCGATCGCCCAGGCGAGCGACAGGCAGACGACGCCGACGGCGAGGCCGGCAAGCGCGACGAGGCCGAGCGTGCGGTTCATGGCAGGTCTCCTCAGGCCGCGCTGCTGCGTTCGAGCAGCGTGTAGTGCAGGCGCGCGAAGCGGGCGAGCAGGCGCACGACATAATCGACCGCCATCAAGAGCGCCGCGCCGCCACCGACGCCCAGCCCGATCAGGCCGACGCCGCTCAGGATGCGCGTGAGGTAGCCGAGCGACAGGCCGTGATCGAGGTGGAACATCCGCAGGCTGAGCGCGAGGCCTGCGATGCACAGGCCGACCATGGCGAGACCGAGCGCGAGCGTGGCCAGCGCCAGTGCGCCCAGCAGCGGCAGCAGGAACATGAAGTCGACCGCGATCAGCGCCAGGAAGCCGAGCATCGCGGCGTAGAAGTTGGCCGGCGTGCGCGCGCTCTCCCAGCGGCGCAGGCCCGCCTCGGCGCGCAGCTCGCGCGCGAGCCGCGCCGGATCGCCCAGCGCGGCGGCGATCTCCGCTTCGCTCCGGCCCGCGGCCAGGCCCTCGGCGAAGTGGCTGGCATAGTCGTCCATCAGCTCCTCGATCTCGGCTGGCGGCAAGCCGCGCAGGCGGTCGTGCAGGATCGACAGGAATTCGTCTTGGGTCATCGTGCCCCTCCGGCGGCTCTCGCAGACGATGGATTGTCGGCCAGCACCCGGGCGACCGACGCTACGAAGCTGTTCCACTCGGTGCGCTGCGCGGCGAGCGCGGCATGGCCGGCGCGCGTCAGCTGATAGTACTTGCGCGGCGGCCCGCTGCTCGACTCCTCGAGGTAGGTCTTGACCAGACCGTCGGCCTGCATGCGCCGCATCAGCGGATAGATCGTGCCTTCGCCCATGCCGATGTCCTGCGCGAGCCGGCTGGCAATGTCGTAGGCGTAGCCGTCCTGCTGCGCCAGCATCGCCAGCACGCACAGGTCGAGCACGCCCTTGCGCAATTGCACCAGCAGCGAATCCGTCACAGCGACTGCACTCTCGTGTTAAACATGGTACCTTGCAAAACAAGGTAGTGAGGCGTAGAAGACTTGTCCAGCGCGAAGAAGCGCTGAGGAGACGACGATGCGCCGCTATCACGCCCTGGACGCCTTGCGCGCCGCGATGATGTTCCTGGGCATCTATCTCCACGCGGTCGTGGCCTATTCGCCCAACGGTGGCTGGCCCTGGAAGCAGGCCGAGCAAACGCGGCTGCTCGACTGGTCGATCAGCATCATCCACGTCTTCCGGATGCCGATCTTCTACGCCATGGCCGGCTTCTTCACGGCGCTGCTGGTGGCCCGCTATGGACGGCGCCGCGCCGCCTGGAACCGCTTCATGCGCATCGGCGTGCCGTTCGTCGTCGGCTGGGTCGTGGTGTGGCCGCTGGTGATCTTCCTCGCGGGCCTTGCGCTCGTCGGGCTCGATCGCACGATCGCGGGCTTCACGTCGGGCTACGTGCTCGTCTTCGCCAGCCCGCTGCACTTGTGGTTCCTCGAATACCTGATCGTGCTCTATGTCCTGGCTGCGGTCGTGCGGCCACTGATGCGATTGACGTTGTCGGAGCAGGCGCGCAAGGCGGGGCTGCAGATGTTCCGCGCGATCGTGCTGTCGCCGTGGGCGCCGCTGATCCTGGCGGTGCCGTCGTTCGCCGCGCAGCTCCTGATGCCCAATCCGTGGATCGAGGATCCGCCGGGCTTCATCCCGGTGTTCCGCATCGTCGCGGTCTACGCGGTGCCGTTCGCCTTCGGCTGGCTGCTGTTCCTCGAGAGCGACCTGCTCGACGTGCTGCCGCGCCGCGCCTGGCTCTATTCCGCCCTGGCGGTCGTGGCGAGCGTGGCCTATCGCTACAGCTACGACCTGCCGCTCGATCCGGCGATCAAGTTCTACGTGATCCGCGCCGTGCACTCGGTCGACATGTGGCTGCTGATCCTGGGCGTCGCCGGCCTGTTCCTGCGCTACCTCGGCGACCACAGCGCCTGGCGCCGCTATCTCTGCGATTCCTCGTATTTCCTCTACATCGCCCACATGCCGGTGATCATCGCCTTCCAGTTGCTGCTGTGGGACGTGCCCCTGCCGCCGCTGGCCAAGATCTTCATCGCGCTCGGCGCGACCATCGCCGTGCTGATGCCGCTCTACCGTTTCGCCGTCCGGCCGACCTTCATCGGCGCCGTGCTGAACGGTCGGCGCTATCCGTCGACCATCGGTCCCGTGCTAGAAAGCGGTCCTCATCGGGAGGACCCTCGTGCCCAAGACGCTGTTCATTGATTCGACGCCCGACATTGACGCGGTCTGGAAGCGCGTCCATGGCGTCACGGACATCCCCGTCACCGTCAACATGGGACCGGTCGACGAGAAGGACGTGCCGGCGAAGGTGGCGGGTTACGACACCGTCATAAACGACGCGACCTACTTCAGCGCGCCGACCCTGGAGAAGTGCACCGGCCTGAAGCACATCGTCTTCCTCGGCACCGGCGCGGCGAGCTTCGTCGACATCGCCGCCGCCCAGAAGCTCGGCATCAAGGTCTCGACCATCTCGGGCTACGGCGACACCACCGTGGCCGAGCATGCGATGGGCCTGGTGTTCGCCGCCGCACGCCACATCGCCACCATGCACGGCATCGTCCGCGGCGGGACCTGGCGGCCGATGCAGGGGATGGAGCTGCGCGGCAAGACGCTCGGCATCGTCGGCCTGGGCGGAATCGGTGCGGAGATGGCGCGGCTCGGCAACGGCATCGGGCTCAAGGTGCTGACCTACAATCGGACCCCCAAGCCGGGCACGGTCTCGCTCGACGATCTGCTGGCCCAGTCGGACATCGTCAGCCTGCACCTCGGCCTGAACGAGCAGACCCGCGGGTTCCTCAATCGCGAGCGCCTCGCGAAGACCAAGCCCGGCGTGATCATCGTCAACACCGCACGCGCCGGCGTGGTCGACGAGCCGGCGCTGATCGACGCGTTGAAGTCGGGCCAGGTCGGCCACTACGCCACCGACGTCTTCAGCAAGGAGCCGCCGTCCCCCGACGAGCCGTTGCTCAAGGCCGACAACGTCACGCTGACGAGCCACGCCGGCTACAACACGCCGGAAGCCGCGATGACCATGTACCGCCGCGCCATCGATCTCGCGGCGGCCGGCTAAACTCCTCCCCTACAGACACTCCCTCCCCCGCAAAGCGGGGGAGGTGGCGCCGTCATACGGCGACGGAGGGGGAGGACAGAGGAAATCTTTCGGCAAGAAGGTCGTGCGTCATACCCCCTCCGTCAGCGTAAGACGCTGACACCTCCCCCGCTTTGCGGGGGGAGGGACATTGAGGAAGGCTACGCCTTGTCCAGCCAGAACGTGTCGAAGCGCACGACGTCGTAGATGCCGAAGTATTCCTTCGGATTGTGGCCCTTCACGTAGTTGTAATAGATGTCGAGAATGTTCTCCCACGCGACCGGCAGCACGGGCGGATCCTGCTCCATCGCGTCCTCGGCCTTGCGGATCGCGGCGAGGCGCTTCTGGACGTCGACCTCGCCGTCGATCTGCGGCAAGAGCTCGTTGAAGGTCTTGTTGTCCCAGAAGCCGTAGTTCTGCGGCCCGTCCTTCTTGTACCAGGCATTGAAGTAGTCCGACGGGTCGAGCAGGGTCGACACGACCGCGCCGATCGCCAGGTCGTAGTTGCCCGACTTGACGTCGTCGAACCACACCGACTCGACCACCGTGCGCAGCTTGGTCTCAATGCCGAGCCCCTGCTGCAGCATCGCCTGGATGGCCTGTGCCCACAGCTTGAAGCTCGCGACCTCGCGCACCATGAAGTCGAGCGGCTGCTTGATGCCGCTGCCGTAGCCCGCGGCCGTCAGCAATGCCTTGGCCTCCTTGAGCGAGGCGGTCGTATCGTCCTGATAGCCCAGCCGCTTCTTCAGCTGGTCGATCGGCGTGGCGACGTCGGAGAACGGGTAGAGGAAGCCGCCCACTCTCATCGGCGTGACGTCCTTGACGACATCGATCAACACCGGCCGGTCCAGACTCAAGTGGAGGGCGCGGCGCACCCGCGGATCGTCGAGCGGCTTCTTCTTGCCGTTCATCCAGGTGCCCTGGATGACGCTCTGGTTGAATTGCGCCACCGACATGCCCTTGGTTTCCTTGGCCTTGCGCGCCGTCACGGGATCGCAGATGCGGGCGTAGTCGACACGGTTGCTGAGGATCGCCGAGCCCAATTCGGGCGAGAACGGCAGGGCGTGATAGAACTCGATGCCGTCGAGATAGGGCAGCCCCTTGTTCCAGTAGTTGGCGTTCTTCTCCATCACCCAGACTTCGTTCTCGACCCGGCGCTTGCTCTTGAACGGGCCGGTGCCGGGAATGTCGACGACGCGGCGCAGGTTGTACTGGTTGTCCTCCAGCGTCTTCTTGCGGACGATGCCGTTCCAGCCCGAGGCGAAGGCCGACATCATGAAGTTTGCCGGCCGCGGCTCGGAGAGCTTGAAGACCACCGTCTTCTTGTCCGGCGCCTGGATCTCGCTGACCGTGGCGAACAGCGTCGAGCGCGGGATCATCACGCCCTGCGGCGGCTTGGCGATGCGATCGAAGGTCGCCTTCACGTCCTCCGACGTGAACTCCGCGCCGTCGCTGAACTGCACGCCCTCGCGCAGATGGAAGGTGTAGGTCTTGCCGTCCTTGGCGATCTCCCAGCTGTGCGCCAGGTCGGGGATGATGGTCTTGCCCGAATCACGCGGGTCGCGCCGGACCAGGTTGTCGAACATGCAGGCCTGGCTGCCCAGGCTGTTGATCGTGCCGGATTGGTGGAAGTCGAAGTGCGGCGGGCGCGAGGTGATGGCGTATTTCAGGACGCCGCCCGACTTCGGGTTCGGCTCCGGCGCCTTGAGCTGGAATTTGCTGCCGTCGAATTCGTTGGGTACGCCCTCGGCCAACGCCCACAATGGCATGCCGAACATAGTCGCGCCCAACGCGGCCGAACTACCCTTTACAAAACCACGACGATTTACGCGGGAACGCTCCTTACGCTGATCCATGGCGCTTCCTCCCATTTGGCCTTTTGCAGGCCGGGCACAATGTGCTCAGATGGTTCGTCCATCTTCATGGACCAAGAAATAACACGGGTGGTTTCAGGGAGTCTCGCGTGAATCCGGCAGTGCTGGAGGTCGACGGGCTGCAAACGCACTTCTTCACGGCCGTCGGCACCGTACGGGCTGTCGATGGCGTGAGCTATTCGCTGAAACCCGGCGAGACGCTGGGCGTGGTCGGCGAATCGGGGTGCGGCAAGAGCGTGTCGGCTCTCTCCATTCTACGCCTGGTGGCGAATCCACCGGGCCGCATCGTCGGCGGCCAGGTCCGCTTCAACGGCAAGAACCTGCTCGAGCTCTCCGAGCCCGAGATGGAGCGGGTGCGCGGCAACGAGATCTCGATGATCTTCCAGGAGCCGATGACCTCGCTCAACCCGCTCTACACGGTGGGCGGGCAGATCGCCGAAGCCGTCGCGCTGCACCAGGGCCTGTCGCGCAAGGAGGCGTGGAACCGGGCGGTCGAGATGCTGCGGCGCGTCTACATCCCCGAACCGGAAAAGCGCGCGCACGCCTATCCGCACCAGCTCTCGGGCGGCATGCGCCAGCGCGTGATGATTGCCATGGCGCTGTCCTGTAACCCGAAGGTGCTGATCGCCGACGAGCCGACCACGGCGCTCGACGTCACCATCCAGGCGCAGATCCTCGACCTGATGCGCGAGCTGCAGGAGACGACCGGCACGGCGATCGTTCTGATCACCCACGACATGGGCGTGGTGGCCGAGAACGCCGACCGCGTGGTGGTGATGTACGCCGGCCGCAAGGTCGAGGAGGCGTCGGCCGCGGTGCTGTTCGAGCAGCCCGGCCATCCCTACACCGAGGGCCTGCTGGGCTCGATCCCGCATCTCGACGAGGTGGCGCGCAGCGGCGCCCGGCGCACCCGCCTGAACGAGATCAAGGGCATGGTGCCGTCGCTGTTCAACCTCCCGCAGGGCTGCAGCTTCGCGCCGCGTTGCGGCAAGGCGACCGATCAATGCCGCGAGGCCGTGCCGCCGCTCGAGGAGCATCGACCGGGCCACTTCATCGCCTGCTGGAACCCGGCATGAGCGAGGCGTTGCTCCAGGTTACCGACCTCAAGAAGCACTTCCCGATCTATAAGGGCGTGTTCTCCAAGGTCTCGGGCCACGTCTATGCCGTCGATGGCGTGTCGTTCTCGATCGCCAAGGGCGAGACGCTGGGGCTGGTGGGCGAGAGCGGCTGTGGCAAGTCGACGGTCGGGCGCACCTTGCTGCGCCTGCTCGAGCCGACCTCGGGCACGGTGAAGGTCGGCGGCGAGGACATCACCCATCTCGGCGGCGAGAAGCTGCTGCCCTATCGGCGGCGCATGCAGATGATCTACCAGGACCCCTACGCGTCGCTGAACCCGCGCATGACCGCGGGCGAGATCGTCGGCGAGCCGATGGTGGTGCACTCGGTCGGCACGCCCCAGGAAAGGCGCGAAAAGGTCGCCAGCCTGTTCGATCGCGTCGGCCTGCGGCCCGAATCGGCGGGCCGCTACCCGCACGAATTCTCCGGCGGCCAGCGCCAGCGTATCGGCATCGCCCGCGCGCTCGCGCTCAATCCCGACCTGATCGTCGGCGACGAGCCGGTGTCGGCGCTCGACGTCTCGATCCAGGCGCAGATCATCAACCTGCTGATGGACCTGCAGGACGAGTTCGGCCTGTCCTACCTGTTCGTGGCGCACGATCTCGCGGTGGTCGAGCACATCAGCCATCGCGTCGCGGTGATGTATCTCGGCCGCATCGTCGAGATGACCGACCGCAAGAGCCTGTTCGAGATGCCCTTGCATCCCTACACCGAAGCGCTGCTCTCGGCCGTGCCGATCCCCAAGGCGTCAGCGCGCGCCCGCAAGCGCGTGATCCTGACCGGCGACGTGCCCAGCCCGATCAACCCGCCGTCCGGCTGCCACTTCCACGCCCGCTGCCCCTACGCCATGCCCCGCTGCAAGATCGAGGCGCCGCCGCTGCGCGAGATCGTGCCCGGCCATGTCGCCGCCTGCCATCTCCACGATGGCGGCGTGAAGTTTCCGTTGGCGGCGAAATAAATAATCCCGCGTCCCGCCAATTCGACCATCGTCCCAACGGGCATGTGGCGCAGGATCTGGGACGAATCGCCTGAAACCCTTATGGCATCGGCATCGGAGGTGTCCCAGACCGCTGGGACGCGGGACGCGAAATGTCTTTGCCGGGAACGCGGCACCCCAGTGCCGCTCTTCTCATGCTCTTTTGGAGCGCACTCACGAAGACCATGAGCGCCACTGGAGTGGCGCGCTCCCAGCAAAGACGATCGTGCTTTAGACCGACCCTCGCAGCCTTGGATCGAGCAGGTCGCGGATGCCGTCGCCGAGCAGGTTGAAGGCGAGCACTGTCAGCGTGATCGCGGCACCGGGGAACAGGACCAGCCACCAGGGCGGGATCAGGCCCGCGTTCAGGGCATCGGACAGCATGTTGCCCCAGGTCGGCTCGGGGGGCGGGATGCCGACGCCCAGGAAGCCGAGCGAGGCCTCGATCACGATCGCGACGCCGAGATGGGTGGTGGCGAGGATCATGTAGGGCGCCACGCATTGCGGCAGGATGTGGCGGAACATCAGCCGCGCGTGGCTGGCGCCGATGCCGCGCGCGGCCTCGACATACTGCATCTCCTTGAGCGACAGCACGACCGAGCGGATCACGCGCCCGCCGAACGGGATGCGGGTGATGGCGATCGCCACGATTACAGTGGCGAGGCCGCCGCCCAGCGCCATGGCGATGGCCCTCGCCAATATCAGGTCGGGGAAGGATTGCAGGAACTCGATCGCACGCTGGCTCGCCATGTCGAACCGGCCGCCGAAGTAGCCGCAGGCCAAACCCCACAGGGCGCCGACCGTGGTGCCGAACAGCACCGCGCCGAACGCCACTGTGAGCGAGGTGCGGCTGCCGTGGATCACGCGGGAGAGCGTGTCGCGGCCGACCTGGTCGGTGCCGAACCAGTGCTTCTCCGACGGTGGCTTCTGCATGGCACGGAAGTCGGCCTTGAGCGGCGGGTAGGGCGCGATCACCGGCGCTGTGACGGCCATCGCCACGATCAGCGCGGCGACGACGCCCCAGAAGGCCGACAGCGGTGCGCGGCGGAACACCGACGCGATGCCGCGCCAGGCGGTGCGCAGGCGGGAGGGAGCAAGCGGCTGGGCGATCGCGGTCATCGCAGGCGAATCCGGGGATCGAGGAAGGCGGTCGTGACGTCGATCGCGATGTTCAGCACCACGAACACCGTGGCGTAGAGGAACACCAGATTCTGCATCACGAAGATGTCGCGCTCGCTGACGGCGGTGAACATGGCGAAGCCGAGGCCCGGCGTCGCGAAGGCGCGCTCGACCGGCACCGAGCCCGCCAGCACCAGGCCCATCAGCACGCCGGAAAGGGTGATCACCGGCAGGAGCGCATTGGGGAGCGCGTGCCAGGCGATCACCAGTCGGCCGTTCAGGCCCTTGGCGCGGGCGGTGCGGACGTAGTCCTCGCGGATCACCTCGAGCAGCGCCGAGCGGCCCATGCGGGCGATATAGGCGGCTTGGCCGAGGCCCAGCACGACGGCGGGACCGATCACGACCTCGAAGTTGGCGATGGGATCGGTGAACAGCGAGGCGCCGGTAAGCGGTGCGCGATAACCGAACCAGAACAGCAGGCCCAGCACAATCAGCATGCCGATCCAGAAGCCCGGTACGGCGAGGAACAGGACGCTGAGGAAACGCGCAGCGCTGTCGGCCATGGTGTTGGGCTTGAGTGCGCTCACGATCGCCACCGGGATGCCGACCAGCCAGGAGATCACCACCGACAGGAGGGCGATCTCCGCGGTGATCGGCCCGCGCCGCGCCAGCATCTCGCCGACGCTTTCGGCGCGGAAGAAAGAGTGGCCGAAATTGCCCTGCAAGACCGTCTTCGCCCAGGCGAGGTACTGTACCCACAGCGGGTCGCTGAGGCCGAGGTCGCGCATATAGGCGAGGCGCTGCGCCTCGGTGAGCTTGGTGAAGCCCTCCATGCCGAAGATCGCCACCAGCGGATCGCCGGGCAGGATGCGCATGATGACGAACACCATGATCGACACGCCGATCACGGTCAGGACGCCGAACGCCAATCTGCGGGCGATATAGCTATACATGCCGCCTCAACGTTGCCTCCCTTGGCGCCGCCTCCCCTAGGCGATTTAAAGCGGGCTATTAGGCCCGTTCTGGTTGTTGGCCATCATACGGGTGGATAAACTTCGGGCCAGCGTTTTCGCCAACCGAAAGTCAGGAACATGAGGTCCCAGAATATCGCCGTGGTCGGCGCGACGGGCGCCGTCGGCGTCGAGATCCTGCGCGTTCTCGAACGCCGCAACTTCCCCGTTGCCAGCCTGAGGCTGCTCGCCTCCAAGCGCTCGGTCGGGAAAACCCTGGAATTCAACGGCAAGCCCCACAAGGTGGAGGAGTTGAGCGCCGACGCCTTCAAGGGCGTCGACATCGCCTTCTTCTCGGCCGGCGCCACGCGCAGCCGCGAGTTCATCCCGGCGGCCAAGGAAGCGGGCGCGGTGGTGATCGACAACTCGTCGGCCTTCCGCATGGACCCCAACACGCCGCTGGTCGTGCCCGAGGTGAACCCGGGTGACCTGCGCAAGCACAAGGGCGTCATCGCCAATCCCAACTGCACGGCGGCGATCCTCGCCGTGGCGGTGTGGCCAATCCATCAGGCGGTCGGCATCCGCCGCATCGTCGTGTCGACCTATCAATCGGCGTCTGGCGCGGGCGCGGCGGCGATGCAGGAGCTCGAGGACCAGGCGCACGAGTTCGCCGAGGGCAAGGAGATCACCCACTCGGTGTTCCCGCACCAGATCGCCTTCAACGTCTTCTCGCACAACACCACGATGGCCGATAACGGCTACAATGAGGA
>DASXQC010000440.1:0-8620 GCA_036493235.1 Reyranella sp. | reverse complement strand
CGCCAAGCGCCCGCGCGAGTGGATGGTGCCCTTGAAGCGCGGCCACGAGACCGATCTGATCGAGATCCCGGCGAGCTGGTACCTCGACGACCTGCCGCCGATGATGTTCATCAAGAAGTCGCCCAACAGCCACGGCTTCGTTAACCCGCGCGACATCGAGCAGATGTGGCGCGACCAGTTCGACTGGGTCTATCGCGAGCACGACTACGCGGTGTTCCCCATGACCATCCATCCCGACGTCTCGGGCCGGCCGCACGTGCTGATGATGCTCGAGCGGCTGTACGACTACATGAAGGGCCATCCCGGCGTGAAGTTCGTCACCATGAACGAGATGGCCGACGACTTCGCGCGCCGTTTTCCGCGCAAAGGGTAGGCGATGTGCGCCCTCTGCGGCGTACTCGATGGCGGTGGCGATTGGACCGACGCCGCGGCACGGCCGGGTGTCTTCACACGGAACGTTGGATCGCTGGAACGACGGCGCGAGCGCATCAACCGTGTGGCCTGCGCGCAGCGGGTGCTGCGCTTTTATGGGCTCACGCTGGCGGACTGGCAGGCCTCGTCGTTCGTGCTGTCCACGCTCACCGGCAAGACTGAGATCGTCGACAACCTCACGCACCTCTGGTCGGCTGCCGAGAAGCTGACCGGTCGGCCGTGCGATCCGCTCGATCCGCAGCTGATAGATTGGCTGGAGGCGGGGAGTGGCTGACTTCACGCCCGTCCACCTGATCACGGGCTTCCTGGGTTCGGGCAAGACGACCTTGCTGCAGAGGCTGCTGGCCGATCCGGCGCTCGGCGATACGGCGGTGCTGATCAACGAGTTCGGCGAAGTCGGGCTCGACCACCACCTGTTGGGCCGCATCGACGAGACGATGGCGCTGCTGCCGTCGGGCTGCCTGTGCTGCACCATCCGCGGCGAGCTCGCCTCGGCGATCAAGGACCTGCAGTCGAAGCGCGAGCGGGCAGAGGTGCCGAGCTTTCGCCGGCTCGTGGTCGAGAGCAGCGGGCTCGCCGATCCGTTCCCGATCCTGTCGACCGTGCAGGCCGACCCCGTGCTGCGCCACCACTTCCGGCTCGGCAGCGTCGTCACCACTGTCGATGCGGTGAACGGCATCGGCCGGCCCGAGAGTATCAAACAGGTCGCCGTCGCCGACCGGCTGGTGCTGACCAAGACCGATCTGGTCGATGACAGCGCGGCGCTGGTCGCGACCTTGCGCCGGGTCAATCCCGACGCGCCGCTGTGGACCGCCGCCGAGCGACCGTCCGCCACCGACCTATTGGACGCCACCGCGCGCTCGCCATTACGCGCTGTTCCAACGACGCCAGACCGTCCGCATGGCTCGGTGCAGGCCTTCGCGCTCACCTTCGAAGGGGCGCTCGACTGGACCATGTTCGGCGTGTGGCTGACCATGCTGCTGAACCGACACGGCGCACGGGTGTTGCGCGTTAAAGGAATCTTGAATGTCGTAGGCTCTGCGGCACCGGTCGCGGTGCACGGCGTGCAACATCTGGTGCATCCGCCGGTGCACATGGCTGCCTGGCCCGACGCCGACCGCCGCTCGCACCTCGTGTTCATCGTCGATGGGCTCGACCGGACGGCGATCGAGCGCTCGCTGCGGGCCTTCCTGGCCCGCGCACCCCAGGGCATGGCGGCTGTGGCCTGACCGGGGCTTGTGTTAGACCTTGTGTCCGCCACCGGGCCCAACATGAGGAAACCATGACCGTCACCGTCACCAAGGCGCCACGCAAGCTGGGCGGCTCGAGCCTCAGCGTCTTCCCGATCGGCCTGGGCTGCATGTCGCTCTCGGGCGCCTACGGCAAGGGCGACGATGCCGAGAGCATCAAGGTCGTCCACCACGCGATCGACAACGGCGTGAACTTCCTCGACAGCTCCGATATGTACGGCTGGGGCCACAACGAGACCCTCCTGGGTAAGGCCCTCGCTGGGGGCAGGCGTGACAAGGTCGTGCTCGCGACCAAGTTCGGCCAGACCCAGCAGCCGGGCGGCGCCAACGGCGTCAACGGCCGGCCCGAGTATGTGAAGCAGGCCTGCGACGATAGCCTCAAGCGCCTGGGCGTCGACGTGATCGATCTCTACTACCAGCACCGCGTCGATCCCTCCGTGGCGATCGAGGAGACGGTTGGCGCCATGGGCGACCTTGTGAAGGCGGGTAAGGTGCGGGCGATCGGCCTCTGCGAAGCCAAGCCCGAGACCATCGCGCGCGCCCACAAGACCCATCCGCTGGCTGCGGTGCAGAGCGAATACTCGCTGCTCTACCGCCAGCACGCCGAGGAGACGCTGGCGACCACGCGGCCGCTCGGCATCGCCTACGTGGCCTACTCGCCGCTCGGCCGCAGCCTGCTGACCGGCTCGGTGAAGTCGGCGTCCGACATTCCCGAGGGCGACGGCCGCGGCCGCCATCCGCGCTTCGCCGGCGACAACCTCGCGCGCAACCTCCAGCTCGCCGCCGCGATCGAAGCGATGGCCAAGGCCAAGGGCTGCACGCCGGGCCAGGTCGCGCTCGCCTGGCTGCTGGCGCAGGACAGCGACATCGTGCCAATCCCCGGCACCAAGCGCTCGGCGCGGGTCGACGAGAATGCTGCCGCGACCAGCGTGTCGCTCAACGCCGACGAGGTGGCCAAGCTCTCCGCCGCGCTGCCGCCGGGTGCGGCGGCCGGCGGGCGCTATCCCGACGGCGGCATGAAGGCGGTCTATATCTAGGTGACGGAAACCGGCTCCGGCGGTACCCGCCGCCTTGCCATCATCCTGTTCGCCGACGTGGCGGGCTACAGCCGCCTGATGCGTGCCGACGAGGAGCAGACGCTCACCGACCTCAGCGCCCACCTCGCCGAGCTGGTGGCGCCGGTGGTCGAGCGCTTCCACGGCCGCATCGTCAAGACCGTGGGCGACGGTGTGATGGCCGAGTTCGGCAGCGCCGTCGAGGCGGTGCGCTCGGCGGTCGAGCTGCAGCGCGGCATGGCCGAGCGCAATGCCGGCATGCCGGCCGACCGCCAGCAGAGCTTCCGCATCGGCCTGCATCTCGGCGACGTCATCCATACCGACCAGGACGTGTTCGGCGACACGGTGAACGTCGCCGCGCGCCTGCAGGCGCTGGCCGAGCCGGGTGCGATCGTGCTGTCGGCCGGTGTGCACGAGCAGGTGCGCGACAAGATCAGCCTGCCGTTCCGCGATCTCGGCGCACGGTCGCTCAAGAACATCGACCGTCCGGTGCGCGCCTTCGTCCTCGACAGCGAGACGCCGGTGCGGCGCGCTCGGCTGCGCTGGATCCTGAGCGCCATCGCTGCGGCGCTGCTGTTGGGCGTCGTGGGCGTCGGTGCGTTCCTGGTCTCGCATCGGACGGAGGTGCCGCACGCGGCCGTTGCCGCCGGCACCGGGCAGTCGGTCGCGGTGCTGCTGTTCACCAACCAGAGCGGCGATGCCAGCCAGGACTACTTCGCCGACGGCCTGACCGAGGACATTACCCGCGCGCTCGGCCGCTTCAAGCCGCTCACGGTCATGGCCTACGGCGCCGTCCTGCCCTATCGCGGCAAGCAGCTGCCGCCGATGGAGATGGGCCATGCGCTGGGCGCGCGCTACCTGGTGGGCGGCAGCGTGCGGCGCGCGGGCGATCAGGTGCGCGTTACGGTGCAGCTCACCGATGCCAGCAACGGCACGCAGCTCTGGGCCGAGCAGTACGACGAGAAGTTCACCGACATCTTCCAGCTGCAGGACCGGATCGCGCGCAAGGTCGCGGGCATGCTGGCGACCAACCTGCAGCAGATCGCCCTGCAGCAGAGCCTCAAGAAGCCGACCAACAACCTCGCCGCCTACGACCTGCTGCTGCGGGCGCGGGCCGAGGCCAACGAGTCGACGCGCGCCGGCAACCGCATGGCGCGAGAGATGCTGGAAAAAGTGATCGCCATGCAGCCGAACTATGCGGATGCGCAGGCCGAGCTCGCCGACGCCACCTTCCAGCGCGCGTCGTACGGCTGGTCGGAGTTCGCCGAGCAGGACGTCGACACCGCGATCAAGCTCGCCCAGAAGGCGCTCGAGATCGATGACGAAAGTGCTCTCGCGCACAGCGTCCTCGCCCGCGCCTACGTGGTGCAACAGCGCAACGAGCTCGCGCTCGCCGAGTCCGAGCGCGCCCTGCAGATCAATCCCAGCGACGCCGATGTGCAGGCAACGCGCGCCGCGGTGCTGCTGTGGACCGGCGACATCGACGGCTCGATTATGGCCGGCGAGCTGGCGATGCGGCTCAACGCCAATGTCGGCCCCGAGCCCGCGTTCAATCTCGGCATTGCCTACCTGCTCAACAACCGCTTCGCCGACGCGGTGAGCCTGCTCGAGAACGCGCGCATCCGTTATCCCGCCTATCCGATTCTCGATTTCCCGCTGGCCGGCGCCTATGCCGAGCTTGGCCGCGACACCGAGGCCGCCGACGCGCTGGAACGCGGCAGGACCAAGGATCCGTACCTCGACCTCGCGGGCTTCGGCACGCGCTTCAAGGATCGCGCGCTCAAGCGGCGGCTCGACCAGACCATGAAAAAGGCCGGCTTCAAGTAGTCTTGCGCCGGGGGCGTGAGACTCATTGGACCGCGCGCATCCTGCGCGCTCATGCTCATGAGCACGCAGGATGCGTGCGGTCCACATGAGCCGTTTACGACCGTTTTCACCGTTTTTGTCGAACTCTCCGTTTTCCGGCGGCGCGACCGAGCGCGCCTTCATC
The DNA here is from genome assembly GCA_036493235.1 of Reyranella sp. Lineage (GTDB taxonomy): Bacteria > Pseudomonadota > Alphaproteobacteria > Reyranellales > Reyranellaceae > Reyranella. Next base: position 3,893 of record DASXQC010000440.1, on the reverse strand, counting down.
ATGACCTCCTGCATTGAAGCGCAGGATAGGCACGATCGCTTCTCACACCCTATTACGGGCAATGGCCGCGTGATCTATGGGCCTTTAATCGTCCTCGACTCGCGGTCCATTGCCCAACTGAGCATCGCGAGAACGCGAGTTATCCACCGCTATTGGGTCACGGTGGTCTTCAGCGACTTCCAGTTGGCGTTGGCCTTGGCGCTGAACGTCGCGGGATCCTTGGTGAAGTTCTGCTGGCCGGTCTCGCTGGCGAAGACATAGAGATTGCCGTTGGAGATCACCCAGTTGTGCGGATCCGACTCGCGCTTCACGCCGCGCGACAGGTTCATCGCGCACAGGCCGCTGAACTGCGGCGCGTACTTGTCGGGATTGGCCTTGAACAGGTTGCGATGCTGGGCGCTGGCGAAGCGATAGCGCTGGCCGTCGAACACCATCTCGTACTCGGCAGCGCCCTGCACGGGCTTGCCGTCGGTGAAGTAGGCGACCGGATCGTAGCCCTTCAACACCAGCGGCCGCTCCTGGGCTTGCTCCTGGGCCAGAGCCGGCACCGCGACGAGGGCCGAGAGGGCCAACCCCTGCAGCAGGATCGTACGACGCAACATGGTGTTCTCCCGATGAACGGCCGCGAGAACGCGCTCCAATTGGGGCGACAACGCGGCGTCCTATAAACGTCCGTTCGATTTCTGGCTACGTGGGTTTCGCATCGGCGCGTTCGAGCATGCGCTCGGCAATCTCGCGCTCGCCCAGCACCACCAGGCTGGCGCCCAGCCGTTCCAGATGCTCGACCGCGGCATCGGAATGGGCGCGTGCCAGGATCTCGAGCAGGGGATTGATGGCGCGTGCCTGCTCGACCACCTGGCCGGCCTCGAACGCTTCGGGAATGGTGACGAACAGCCGCCGGGCCGAGGCGAGGTTGGCCTGGGCCAGGATCTCGGGATCGGCGGCATTGCCGTCGAATACCTCGGCGCCGTCGCGCCGCGCTTTCTCGATTCCATCCTCGTTGGTCTCGATCACCACAAGCTCGGCGCCCGACCGGCGCAGCGCGGCGCCGACCAGCGAGCCGACGCGGCCGTAGCCGATCAGCACGTCATGCCGCGGCTGCTGTGCCGGCGTCGGTGCGGCGATCACCTCCTCGCCCGCAGTCAAGGGCGCTGCCTCGGGCTGCATCCGCTTCACCAGCAGGGCGAAGATCAGGGGATTGAGCACGATCGAGATGATGGCGCCGCCCAGCACCAGGTCGCGGGCGAGCGGCGGCACCAGCCCGAGCTCGAGGGCGAGCCCGATCAGGATGAAGGAGAATTCGCCGATCTGGGCGCGGCCGGCGGCGACGGCCAGCGCTGACGGATTGCCCAGCTTGAAGGCGCGTACGATTGCCCAGGAGATCGCCGCCTTGGCGGCGACGATGATGACTACGGTGGCGGCGAGCGCCAGCGGCGCGTCGATAAAGACCGCCGGGTTGAGCAGCATGCCGACCGAGACGAAGAACAGTACGGCGAAAGCGTCGCGTAGCGGTAGCGCCTCCTCGGTTGCCTGCTGGCTGAGCGTGCTCTCGCCCATGATGACGCCGGCAAAGAAGGCGCCGAGCGCAAACGAGACGTCGAACAACTTGGCGGCGCCGAAAGCCACGCCGATCGCGATGGCGTAGACGGCGAGCCGGAACAGTTCGCGCGAACCGGTGTGGGCGGTGTAGTGCATCAGCCACGGGATGAGGCGGCGGCCGACCACCAGCATCACGGTGACGAAGATGCCGACCTTGGCCAGCGTCACCAGCAGCTGGAAGACGACGCGGCTCGTCGGCACGCCATCGCCGGTCGTCATCGTCGCTACGGTGGGCAGCAGCACCAGGGCCAGGATCGTCACCAGATCCTCGACCACCAGCCAGCCGACGGCGACCCGGCCGCGCTCGGTGTCGAGCATGTGCCGCTCCTGGAAGGCGCGCACCATGACCACGGTACTGGCGACCGACAAAGCGAGACCGAACACCAGTCCGGCAGCCCATGACCAGCCCAGCAGCAGATGGCCGAGGCCGGCGCCCAGCAGGGTGGCGACGACGATCTGGACGATCGCGCCGGGCACGGCGATGCGCGCCACCGATATCAGGTCCTTGAGCGAGAAGTGCAGACCGACGCCGAACATCAGCAGGATGACGCCGATCTCGGCGAGCTCTCCGGCGAGCGCTGTGTCGGCGGAAAAACCCGGCGTCGACGGGCTGACCACGATACCCGCCAGCACGTAGCCGGCCAGCGGCTGGATGCGCAGTCGGTGCGCCAGCAGGCCGAACGCATAGGCCAGCAGCAGGCCGGCGGCGATGGTGGCGATCAGGGGAGTGTGATGTTCGGGCATCAGAATTGTCGCGTTGAGAACTGTTTGGCTGCTATCGATACTGAACACAAGAACAGTCAAGAACAGTGAGGCGAATGACAATGACGACGATCGGAAGACGCGGCCTGCTGGCCGGCAGTGCGGCCCTGCTCAGTGCTCCGGCTTTTGCGGACACCTTTCCCTCCAAGCAGATCCGCTGGGTCATTCCCTTTGCGCCGGGCGGCAATTACGACGTCACCTCGCGCCTGGTCGCCGATCCGATGGGCCGCGACCTCGGCCAGACCGTGCTGATCGACAACAAGCCGGGGGCGGGCGGGGTGGTCGGGCTGGACAACGCAGTCCAGGCGCCGGCCGACGGCTACACCATCGTCATGGCGAGCTTCACCGTGGCCTACGTCGCGCCGATCTTCGCCGGCAAGCAGCAGATGCTGCAGGTTCTGGCGCCGGTCAGCATCCTGACCACGGCGCCGACCCTGATCGTCACCCGCGCCGACGGCCGCTTCAAGGACATCAAGAGCCTGCTCGCCGAGGCGAAGGCCAAGCCCGGCACGGTGACGATGGGCCATTCCGGCAACGGCACCACCAATCATGTCGCGATCCTGCGGCTGCAGCTCAACGAGAAGATCAAGTTCAACATCGTGCCGTACCGGGGCTCGGGCCCCGGCATCAACGACCTGCTGGCCGGTACGATCGACTGTTTCGCCGACCAGCTCACCAGCTCGATGCCCCACATCCAGAGCGGCAAGCTGCGCGGCCTGGTGAATTTCGGCCTCGACCACATTCCCGACCTGCCCGGCGTGCCGACCTTGAAGGAAGCCGGGTGCATCCCATTCGAGGGCGGCACGACCGCCGGCGTGTTCGTGCGGAAAGAGACGCCCCAGCCGCTGGTCGATCGCCTGAACAAGGCGGTCGTCTTCGGGCTCAAGGACGAGGCGACGGCCAAGCGCCTGCGCGAGCTCGGCGCCATCGTCCGGCCGTCGACGCCCGCCGAGTTCACCGAGGCGCTTAAGGCCGACGAAGCCAACGTCGCGGAGCTGATAGACAAGGGCCTGCTGAAGCCGGAGTAGGCTGGGACCGCGCCACTAAGGCGCGGAGGCCGCTCCATTCGGCGTGGCGCTCATATGGACCGCAGGCTTCCAGCCCACTCATGAGCGCGCAGGATGCGCGCGGTCCAATGAGTGGCGTGCTCGCACCAGCTGGGCCATCTTAGGGCCATGGCCGGCGCTGCTCCCCACCGCATTCCCCTCTACACGATCATCCTGCCGGCCCTCGGCCTGCTGACTTGGCTCGTCGTCGGCAAGACGCAATCGCCGCTGCTGGCGCTGGTGCTCGCCGCCGTGCTGCTCGGCAACGTCATCGCCGCGGTCCATCACGCCGAAATCATCGCGCTGCGCCTCGGCGAACCGTTCGGAACCCTGGTATTGGCGCTGGCCGTGACGATCATCGAGGTCGGCATGATCGTCGTTCTGATGATGGGCGGCGAGCCCAATCCGGCGCTGATGCGCGATTCGATCCACGCTGTCGTGATGCTGGTGCTGCACGGGCTGGCCGGCCTGTGCATCGTCGTTTGC
>DASXQC010000439.1:0-2227 GCA_036493235.1 Reyranella sp. | reverse complement strand
GCGGAAGATGCTGATCGGCAGGCTGGCCGGATCGCGGCCGGCGTCGGCCGCCATCTTGCGGAAGGTATGGATCGATTCGATGCCGTCGGTCTCCAGCCAGTCGTCGCGCGGGATCCAGCCGTCGCCGTAGCGGAAGGCGCGCTTGGCCGCGTATTCCAGCCGGCCGCCGACGATGATCGGCGGATGCGGCTTCTGGTAGGGCTTGGGCCACTGCTTCATCTTGTCGAACTTCACGAACTCGCCGTGATACTCGGGCTCCTCGTTGGCCCAGATGGTCTTCATTGCCTCGATGCGCTCGCGCGCGAGCTTGTGGCGGCTCTTGAATGCCGTGCCATGGTTCTCGATCTCGTCCTGGTTCCAGCCGTTGCCGACGCCGAACAGGAAGCGGCCTTCCGAGAGCTGGTCGATGGTCGAGACCGCCTTGGCCGTCACGATCGGATCGCGCTGGATGACCAGGGCGATGCCGGTGCCGACCTTGAGCTTCTTGGTGACGGTCGCCGCCGCGTTCAGCACCAGGAACGGATCCATGATGTCGTAGTACGGCCGGATCAGCCCGCCGCCCGCCGGATAGGCCGTCTTGCGGGTCGACGGGATGTGCGTGTGCTCCGGCACCCACAGCGATTCGAAGCCGCGCTTCTCCAGCTCCATCGCCAGCGGCGCCGGCCGCATGGATTCGGTGGTGAAGAACATGACCGCGCCGATTTTCATGTCGTCGTTTCTCCCTCGTTGGCGGCAGTCTAGAATGATCGGGCATGACAACGCACGCCCCGCCGCAGGCCGACGCGGACTATCTCACTGCGGTATTGGCGAAGGCCGGCGTCCTGCCCCGGGGCCGGGTGACGTCGGCCCGGTCGGTTCATTCCTTTCCGACGGTGCTGTCGCACTTCCATCGCCTGAAGCTCGAGTACGACGGCGCCGAGGATGCGCCGCGCCACCTCTATCTAAAGACCGGCCTGCCCGACAGTCCAGGGGCGGCGATGGACAGCGGCAGGCGCGAGGTCGCGTTCTACACCACGGTTGCGCCGGCGACGCTGGCCGGCCTGCTGCCGCGCTGCTTCGATGCGCAGGCGGCTGACGGCGCGACCTGGCATCTCCTGCTCGAGGACCTGACCGACACCCACTTCATCGCCACGCAATGGCCATTGCCGCCGACAATCGCCGAGACCGAAGCGATCATGCGCTGCCGGGCACGCTTCCAGGCCGCGTGGTGGGACGATCCGCGGCTTGGCAACGGCATCGGCGACCGCCCGTCGGACAGCGATTTCGATCAATGGCTGACATGGATTGCTAAGGTCTACAACGGTTTCGCCGATGCGCTCGGTGATCGACTGTCGCCGCAGCGGCGAGCGCTCTACGAGCAGCTGTTCGCCCAGGGTCCCCGGCTGCTGCAGCGCCTCCGCGACTGGCGCCACATGACGGTCATCCAGGGCGACGCGCACGTCTGGAACTGCTTCATGCCGAAGGACAAAGCGGAGACGCCGCGCCTGTTCGACTGGGACGGCTGGCGCGTCGCGGCCGGCACGGAAGATCTCGCCTACATGATCGCGATGCACTGGTATCCCGAGATGCGCCAGCGCGCCGAGCGGCCGCTGCTCGACGCCTTCCATGACGAGTTGCTGGCCCATGGCGTGACAGGCTACGACCGGAACGCCCTGCAGGACGACTACCGCCTGTCGGTGCTGTGGCAAACGACGCGGCCGATCTGGATGCGCGACGTCGGCATCCCGCCTCGCATCTGGTGGGGCCATCTCGAGCGTATCCATCTCGCTGTTGACGACCTCGATTGCCAGGAGCTGCTGGGGTAGCTCATTGGACCGCGCGCATCCTGCGCGCTCTTGAAGCGGGCTGGAAGCCCGTGGTCCGATGAATCAATTCAGCCGTGCCGCCTGGGCCATCACCTCGATCGCCTCGGGCTGGCGGGAGCGGACGCTGAGGGAATCGGCGCCGGAATCCTCCCAGGCGCGGTAGCGCTGCTTGATGCGGGCGGCCGGGCCGACCAGCGACTTCAGGTCGACCCATTCGTCGGGCACCGCGGCGATGGCCTCGTCCTTGTGCTTCGTCAGATAGAGCTCCTGGATGCGCTGGGCGGCGTCGCCGAAGCCGCGGCGGACCATGATGTCGTTGTGGAAGTTCTTGGTCTTGTGGCCCATGCCGCCGACATAGAGCGCGACCTCGGGCTTCAGCCGCTGCAGCGCCGCCTTCACATCGTTCTCGACCTCGACATGCA
>DASXQC010000438.1:0-4388 GCA_036493235.1 Reyranella sp. | reverse complement strand
TTCACTTCGTCTGTCTGTGCTGGGTCTTCTTTCGCGCCAAGGATATGACCGCGGCGGGCGACCTCCTGGGCCAGCTGGCCGACTGGTCGGCGGCCCCACAGCTCGTCACGCCCTTCCTGGTCGGCCTGGTGATCCTGGGGCTGCTGATGCAAGCGACCCCCGCCAACCTGCTGCAATGGCTCGATCGGGCCTACCACGCGATGTCGCCATGGGCGGTCGGGGTGCTGGGCGGGCTCCTGTTGCTGACGATCGAGGCGCTGGGTGGCGATGGCTCGGCCCCGTTCATCTATTTCCAGTTCTGAGGGGGCATATCGTGAAACAGGAACGGGATGGCGAACTGGGGACCGAGGAGCTGGAGCAGGGACTGCGGCCGGCGGCGGTGCTCGACTTCGCCAAGATCGCGACCACGGCCGTGGCTCTGCTGCTGGTCTTCAACTCGGTCGCCCTGGTCGACTGGACGCGGCAGTCCCGGTCCGGCCCGGTGATCGCCGCCCTCGAGGCACCGGCCTTGCGCCGGCACGCAGCGATGGAGCGGCTGGGCACGGCCCGGCCTTTCGAGCGTCTGCACGCGCTCGCCGAGTAGCTTCCCTTGACCGTTGCAGCGGGACGGAGGAGTTTACGCCGCTCGCAGATTTTGGCCTTTAATGAAGAGGGGGAAGCCACATGCGTCTGTGCACCATCAATAGCGGCGGCAAGCCGGCGGTCGGCGTCAAAATGGGCGACGGCAAGGTGATCGACCTTAGCAAGCAGATGCCGCGCGGCCCGAAGTCGGTGGTCGAGATCCTGGCCGGCGGCAAGAAGGTCCAGGCCGACGTTGCGAAGGGCTGCGCCAAGGTCAAGGCCGGCGCGACGGTGTCGGAGAAGTCGGCCAAGTACCTGTGCCCGATCCCGGCGCCCGGCAAGATCATCTGCATCGGCCTGAACTACCGCAAGCACGCCGAAGAGACCGGCGCGCCGATCCCGACCTACCCGGTGGTGTTCACCCGGTTCAACAACACGCTGGTCCCGCATAACGGCAAGATGCTGTCGACCAAGCACTCGGTGGAGTACGACTGGGAAGCCGAGCTCACCATCGTGATCGCCAAGAAGTGCCGCAACGTGCCGAAGGAGAAGGCTCTATCGGTGATCGGCGGTTACGCGTGCTTCAACGATGGCTCGATCCGCGACTGGCAGCGCAAGTCGGGCGGCCAGTTCACGCTCGGCAAGAACTTCGACGGCACCGGCGGCTTCGGGCCCGACATCGTGACGCCGGACGAGCTGCCGCCGGGCGCCGCGCCGCTGCGCATCATGACCCGCGTCAACGGCGAGACGATGCAGGACAGCAATACCGACGACCTGATCTTCGACGTGCCGACCCTGGTGCACGAGCTGTCCAAGGTCATGACGCTCGATCCGGGCGACATCATCATCACCGGCACGCCGTCGGGCGTGGCGATGGCGCGCAAGCCGCAGCCGTGGCTGAAGAACGGCGACGTCTGCGAAGTCGAGATCGAGAAGATCGGCATCCTGCGCAACGTGATCGCGCAAGGCGGCTGAGCTCTTATTCCTCCCCATCTGAATGGGGAGGAATATTTCTAAGAACTCTTCGTCGGCAAATTCGCGATCCCGCCCATCATGAGGCGGGTCGCGAAGTCGATCGCACCCTCGGTGTCGATCGGATCGCGTGTCACCATGGCGACCGAGACCTCGAACACCACGCCGGACAGCGCCGAGGCGAGGTAGTGCGGATCGACGTTGGGCAGCACGCCGCGCTCGATCGCGGCGATCATGTCCTCGATCAGCTGCCGCGACATCGTCTGGATGTCCGGCTTCTCCATCAAAGCGCGGATCGGCGTGACGTTGTTGCGGCCGAACGCCAGGATCTCGGGATCGTTCACCACGAAAGTGATGTAGGTCGTGGCGTGGGCGCGGAAGAATTCCTCCGCGGTACGCGCCTTGGCGCGGCCGCCACGATGGCGCCGCACCAGCTCGACGGTCATCTCGCGGACCACGGCCTCGAAGATCTCGGCCTTGTCCTTGAAGTAGTTGTAGAACGTGCCCGAGGCGAGGTCGGTGCGCCGCACGATGTCGCGCACGCCGGCTGCGCCGTAGCCCATCTCGGCAAACACGGTGCGCGCGGCCTTCAACAACGCCGCCCGGTTCTCGGCCTTGTTCTGCTCGCGCCGCCCGGCGCGCTCGCTGGCCGTCGTCGTCCGTACTGCCGCCGTGGTCCCGGGATCACTCATCTGCGTACGCCCCACATCATCGACCGAGCCGCGCCAGCTCGTGGCGCACGCCTGCTACCATATCATCCATTGCCCGCGCTGCCGCCTGCAAAGCACCGCGCATGCCGACGAAGCCGTGTATCAGCGAATCGAATTCGCGGTGAAAAACTTTCACACCGGCTGCCGTCAACTTCTCGGCATAGGCTTGGCCCTCGTCTCGCAAAGGATCGAGCCCGGCGGTGAAGATCATCGCCGGCGGCAGGCCGGCGAGGCCGGGACTGCGCAATGGCGAGACGCGCGGGTCGGCGATCTCGGACAGGTCGTTGAGATAGAGGTCGCGCATCCATTCCATGTCTTCGCGCGTCAGCAGGAAGCCTTCGCCGCACGAGGCGTGCGAGGGCGTGTCGGCGGCGAGGTCGGTCGCCGGATAGATCAGCCACTGCAGGCACGGCGTGCGCGCCTCGCCGCGCACCGTCTGGGCGACGACGGTAGCGAGCGTGCCGCCGGCCGAATCGCCTGCCACGACGATGCGGTCGGGATCGATGCCGAGCGGCACTGCGTCGCCGGCCAGCCAGTGAAAGGCGGCGACCGCGTCGTCGAGCCCGGCCGGGAACTTGTGCTCGGGCGCGAGGCGATAGTCGACCGCGACCACTGCGCAGCCGGTGCGGGCGCAGAAAAAGCGGCAGGGCAGGTCGTAGGCCTCGAGGCTGCCGATCACCCAGCCGCCGCCATGGAAGTAGAGGATGGTCGGCAGCAGCCGCGCCACCGAGCCCGACGGCCGGTAGATGCGCACGCGCAGCCGGCCGGCCGGGCCGGCGATGGTGCGGTCGACGATCTCGCCGACGGGTGCTGGGCGGCCCGACATCAAAGCTTGGAATATGTCGAACTCGGAGCGCGCCTGCTGCACGCCGAGCCGGTACAGGGGCTGCTGGCCGCTGCGCGCCAGCAGCTGCAGGAACCATTGGGTGCGGGTGTCGAGCGTGCGGCCGTCGACCGTGATTGGTGGGCCGGCCAGCAGGTTGACCCAGGAAATCGGCATGCGCAGGGCCGCGTTGGCCGCCTTGCCCTGCAATTCGCGCGCGATCTCCTTCATCTCCATCGCCGATTTCCTAGCATGTCCTCGACGTGCGGGCATCCGCTGGCTAGCTTCGCTGAATGGCCGAGACCTCTGGCGATTTTGCCCAGGCGCTGCGCGGCGAGATCCTGCGCAGCGAGCAGCAGCGCATGAAGGTCATCGCCTCGATCCTGGTGTTCATCCTGTGCTTCACCACGATCGGCCTGCAGGTGCTGCCGGATCTGCTCAAGCGCCTATTCCCCAACGGCATCGAATGGTGGATGCCGATGGCGGCGGTCGGCCCGTTCGTGCTCTACGAAATGGCAGCCTTCGCGTTTCTGGGCTGGCGCATGTCGCACGGCAAGGATTTCCCGCAGCCGGCGCGCTTCCTCAACGCGCTGATCGAGACCAGCCTGCCGGGCGTCATCATCTACGCGCTGGCCCATCACATGGAGCCGCAGCTGGTGTTCGGCTTCTGGCCGCCGATGCTCTATTTCGTGTTCATCGTGCTGTCGACCCTGCGGCTCGACTTCTGGCTGTCGCTATGGACCGGCGGTGTCGCCGCGGTGCAGCAGTTCGCCCTGGCGCTCTGGCTGCTGCCAATCGACACCACCGGCGGGCGGCCGGAGGAGGCGCTGATCTACCACCTGAGCCGCAGCACCATGCTGATGATTGCCGGCATCGCCGCGGCGATCGTCGCGCGGGCGCTGCGCCAGCAATTCGAGAACTCGGTCGCGGCCGCCGTGGCGCGCGACAAGGTGACGAACCTGTTCGGCCAGCACGTCTCGCCTGTGGTGGTCGAGCAGCTGCTCGGCACCAACGTGCAGAGTGAGCGCCGCATGGTCTGCGTGCTGTTCCTCGACATCCGTGGCTTCACGGCGATGACGCGCACCCGGTCGGCCGCCGAGACAGTGACCCTGCTCAACGACTTCTTTGCCGAGATGATTGAGATCGTCGACCGTCATAGTGGCTTCATAAACAAGTTCCTGGGCGACGGCTTCCTGGCGCTGTTCGGTGCAGCGTTGGACGATCCTGCGGCCGCGGCCAATGCGCTTGGCGCAGGACGGGCAATGCTGCGGGCGGTCGATGCCTGGAACGCCACCCATCCGAAGCGGGCGCTGAAGATCGGC
>DASXQC010000437.1:0-2125 GCA_036493235.1 Reyranella sp. | reverse complement strand
TCAATGCCTGCGAGCCCGGCTCGCGTCCGCTGGTGCAGGCCGCCCTCTTGACCGGGTGCCGCTACGGCGAGCTCGTCGCGTTTCGGGCCTCGGACTTCGACCGCGCGGCTGGCACCGTGAGCGTGCGCGCGAGCAAGGCGGGCGGGCTGCGCCACGTCGTGCTGACGAAGGATGGCATCGCCCTCTTCGAACGCCACACCGCCGGTAAGCTCGGCGCCGCGCTGATCTTTGCCCGGCCGGACGGGACACCCTGGGGCCGGTCCCACCAACATCGCCCGCTGCGCGACGCCTGTCGCCGGGCCGGGATTGACCCGCCGGCTTCCTTCCACATCCTACGCCACACCTATGCTGCGCGTTCCGGTCGAACGTGATCACGGATTCCGGTGGAAGCTGATCACTCAATCCGGTGGAAGGTGATCACGGATTCCGGTCGAAGCCGATCACCCAATCCGGTGATCGTGATCAGCCTGGCGAGGTGGTTTAGCGCGCTGCGGCGCTGACGGTTCTCAACCGAAGGTAGCCTCGTCCTCTTTGTCGAAAGGGGGACGAGATGCCGGCCGAGAGACTGTCGATGCGCCAGATACGTGAAGTTTTGCGACTGTGCTGGGAAAGTGGGCTACCGCAGCGGGCGGCGGGCCGCAGCCTCGGGCTGGGCCAGGGCACGGTGTCGGCCTATTTGAGCCGGGCGCGCGCCGCCGGGCTCACTTGGCCGCTGCCCGAGGATCTCGACGACGAGCAGCTTGAAGCGCTGCTGTTTCCGCCGACCTGCGGTATCCCGGCCGATCAGCGTCCGCTGCCCGATTGGGCCTGGGTGCACCGCGAACTGCGCCGCCCCGACGTGACGCTGGCGCTGTTGTGGGAAGAGTATCGCACCGGCGCGCCCGACAACGGGTTCGGCTATTCCTGGTTCTGCGATCTTTACCGGGGCTGGACCGGCCGGCTGAAGCCGACGATGCGCCAGGTCCACCTCGCCGGCGAGAAGCTGTTCGTCGATTTCGCCGGCCGCACTGCCGAAGTGGTCGACGCCAATACCGGCGAGATCATCCCGGCGCAGATCTTCGTCGCCGTGCTCGGCGCCTCCAGCTTCACCTACGCCGAGGCGGTGTGGAGCCAGAAGCTGCCGGACTGGATCGGCGCGCATGTCCGCGCCTTCGCCTATTTCGGCGGCGCCGCGCGGCAAACGGTCAGCGACAATCTGAAGGCCGGCATCACCAAGGCCTCGTTCTACGAGCCGATGGTCAACCGCACCTATGCCGACATGGCGCGGCATTACCGCACCGCCATCGTGCCGGCGCGACCCTACAAGCCGCGCGACAAGGCGAAAGTCGAGGTTGGCGTCCAGGTTGTCGGGCGCTGGATCCTGGCGCGGCTGCGGCACCGGCGGTTCTTCTCGCTGTTCGATCTCAACGCCGCGATCCGCGAGCTGCTCGACGATCTCAACAACCGGCCGATGCGCGGCTGGGGAACCAGCCGGCGGGCCCTCTTCGAACAGCTCGACGGGCCAGCATTGCAGCCGCTGCCGGCTGAACCCTACGAATATGCCGAGTGGAAGCGCTGCCGCGTCAACCTCGATTACCATGTCGAGATCGCCAAGCACTACTACAGCGTGCCGCACCAGCTGATCCGCCAGGAGGTCGAGGCGCGGATCACCATCGCCACGGTCGAGATTTTCCACCGCGGCAAGCGGGTTGCCAGTCACCGGCGCAGCGCCCGGCCGTATCGGCCGACGACCGTCGCCGAGCACATGCCGAGTTCGCATCGGCGCTATCGCGACTGGACGCATGAACGCATCCGGCGCGAGGCCGCCGCGGTCGGCGACAACACCGCCATTCTGGCCGATGTGATCCTGCGCTCGCGGCCGCATCCGGAGCAGGGGTTCCGCTCCTGCATCGGCATCCTGGGCCTGGTCAAACGCTACGGCGCGGCGCGGGTCGAGGCCGCCTGTGCCCGTGCGTTGGTACTCGGCACCCGCTCCTACAACTCCGTCGCCACCATCCTGAAGAACCATCGCGAGAACGCGCCAGCGCCGATCGGCGAGGCGCCGATCCTGATCCACGAGAACATCCGCGGCCCCGGCTACTACCACTGACCCCTGGCACTGAAAGGAAAGAGGATGCTGATCCAC
>DASXQC010000436.1:0-1807 GCA_036493235.1 Reyranella sp. | reverse complement strand
ATAGAGGCGCGAGCTGTCGCCGGTATAGACGTCGCAGCGGCCGGCGAAGAAGGCCTGGCGGATCTGGTCCATGTCCTCGATGACGACGGACTTCACCGTGATCTTGTTGGCGCGGGCGAAGTCGGCGAGGTTGAGCTCGGTGGTGCTGCCCGACGGCACGCAGACACTGGCGCCGTTGATCTCCTTGGCGCTCTTCACGCCGAGCTTCTTGGGCACCATGAAGCCCTGGCCGTCGTAGTAGGTGACGGCGCCGAAATCGAGGCCGAGCGCGGTGTCGCGCTGCATCGTCCAGGTCGTGTTGTTCGACAGCATGTCGACCTCGCTCGACTGCAGCGCCGTGAAGCGCTGCTGGCCGCTGACCGGCACGTATTTCACTTTCTCCGAGTTGCCGAAGATCGCGGCGGCGACGGCGCGGCAGACATCGACGTCGAGACCGGTCCACTTGCCCTGGCTGCTGACGACCATGAAGCCCGCGAGCCCGTTGGCGGCGACGCCGCAGATCAGCTGGCCGCGCGCCTTCACGGCGTCGAGATCCTTGCCGGCGAAGGCCGGGCCTGAAGCGAGGAGGGTGGCCAGGAGAGGGGCCAGCAGGGCCGCGAAGGCCAGACGGATCGTGCGCATGCCTTCTCCTAGCGCAAAAAGGGACGCCCCTCTACGATCCGACGGATCATGCCGCGTCTGCTCATCGTCAATTGCACCCATGACTCGCTGCTGCAGAGCCTGATGGCGCTCGGGAGCCGTCCCTACGACGCCCAGTTCATCGACTCGGTCTCCTGCCATCTGCCGGCCGGGCAGGCGCTGGAAACCTTCACGCTCAACGTCGGCGACGGCGAGGGCCTGCCGCAGGGCGTGCAGCTCCGCGATTTCGACGGCGCCTGGATCTCCGGCTCGCCGCTCAACGTCTATCGCCCCGAACAGCCGACGGTGCGCGAGCAGCTCGATCTCGCCCGCGCCGTCTGGCAGGCGGGCGTGCCGGCCTTCGGCTCGTGCTGGGGGCTGCAGCTCATGACGGCGGCGCTGGGTGGCACGGTGCATCTCAATCCGGACGGCCGCGAGATCGGCGTGGCGCGGCGCATCTCTCCGACCGACGCAGGCCGACGCCATGCGCTGTACGCGGGCAAGCAAGAGGCCTTCGATGCGCTCTGCAGCCACGAGGACGAGGTCGACACGCTGCCGCCGGGCGCCGAGCTTCTGGCCTCCAATGCCGTGAGCCGCGTCCAGGCGATGGCGATCGAGCAGGATGGCAAGAGCTTCTGGGGCGTGCAGTACCACCCGGAGTTCGACTTCGCCTCCGTGGCCGCGATCATAGCGATCCGTGCCCAGCGCCATCTCGACGAGGGCCTGGCGCTCACGCCCGAAGAGGTCGACACGATCGTCGCGGACTTCCGCGCCCTGGCGCAGGACCCGGCGCGGAGGGACCTCACCTGGAAATACGGCCTGCATGCCGACGTGCTCGACCCGCAGGTGCGTGGCGCCGAGTTCGGTAACTGGCTCCGGGCCAAAGTGCTGCCGCACGCGACGGCACGGTAGGTCAGGGCCAGCGCACTTCCGGCGGCAGGGACATCAGGATCGCCTCGACGTTGCCGCCGGTCATCAGGCCGAACTTGGTGCCGCGGTCGTGCAGCAGGTTGAACTCGACGTAGCGGCCGCGTCGCACCAGCTGGTGCTCGCGTTCGGCGGCGGTCCACGGTTCGTTCATGTGTTCGCGCACGATCGCGGGGTAGACGTCGAGGAAGGCCTCGCCGACGGCGCGGGTGAAGGCGAAGTCCTTGGCGTAATCGTCCTCGACATAGTCGTAGAAGATGCC
>DASXQC010000435.1:0-5661 GCA_036493235.1 Reyranella sp. | reverse complement strand
TGACGGGGGAGGGCAGGGAGGGGGAAAGCCGCAGGACGGATGGTCGCTGCTCTTTCCTCCTCCCCCGTCCAAGCGCCTTCTGAGGCGCGCGCGGGGGAGGATAGAGGAGGGGGAAAGCCACGCAGGTGATGCCGGACGCTTTCAGATCATGATCTCGTCCCGGCTTGGTCGGGACTGAGGCTCTCCCCCTCCCTGCCTCCCCCGTATGACGGGGGAGGTGAATGAAGGAGCTCACCATTCGTCGTCCTCCTCGCCGCCGTGGTCGTAGCCGTCGCCGATGATCTCGCCGGTGAGCGGGTCGTACTCGGTCAGGCAGCGGCCGTAGGGGACGTGCTGGCGATAGTCGCTCGGCCCGCGCGCACGCCACTCGCAGTGCTCGTCGATGTACGCCTCGTTCGGCGTCAGCGGCCGCTCGGGCTCTTTCGGCTCGGGCTTGGGCCCCGCCTTGCGCTTCGTCTTCGGCTTGTCGGGCCCCTTGCCGGTGCGGTGCAGCTCGGCCTCGCGCTCCTCCGGCGTCACCATCTTGGGCGGCTCGGCCGGCTGGGCCGCCGCCACGACCGCCTCGAACCGGCCGGTCTCGGCCGCGCGCACGAGCTTGTCCTGCGGCGTCGCGGCGTCCTCTGGCTTGCTTGCAGCCGCGTTGCGCCGGCCGCTCTCGCGGTCGAAGCGGGTCTGGAGGGTCCGATCGCTGATCATGGCGCCTCACCCCGGAGCTGCCGGCCCTGCGCCTCGAGCTCCTGCATCTTCTGCCACAGCGTTGCGCTGGCGATGGCGCGGCGGCGATGCTCCAGCATCCGGCTGATGTAGAAGGCCTCGCGCGCGTCGATCCGGTTCTGCGCGACCAGCCGGATCACCGCGACCTGTGCCGCGTTGACCGAGTCTATGTCGGTCGTGTCGGGCAGCTCGAAGGCCTCGCGCCCCTGTTTGCGCCCGTGCTCGTGCTTGCGCCCGCTCATGACGTCCCCTTCGGCGGCAGCAGCCCGCGCATGCGGGCCTCGGCCTTGAGCCGGAAGAACCAGCTGCGCTCGATGCCGAGCGTCTCGCATACGTCGCTGCGACTGAGTCCCTGCCTGACCAGCGCCGCGAGGCGGTCGACCCGGCAGGCCGCGTCCCAGCGCCAGACGCCGGCGCCGTCCACCGTCTCCAGCTCGGCCACTATCGGAAACGAGGACACGCGCTGCCGGCTCTTCTCGAAATGGATCTCGAAGCGGGCGTTGCCGCCGACGGCTCCCGCTTCGGGCGGCCGCAGCGCCATCACCAGGTCGGCTGCGTGGGCGCGCTGCGCCGTCCCGTTCAGCGCGCCCCGCTTGTTGGCATGGTCGACCATCAGGACGGCGCGCCGGCTCTGCTTCAGGTGCAGCAGGAAGCTTTGCAGCCCGTCGCGGCGCTCGGGATCGCGGCCCGCGCACGCCGAGGGGGTGAGCGCCGACAGCGTGTCGAGGACCAGCAGCTGCGGATCGTTCCATCCCGCCATCAAGCGCACGATCCCGTCCTCCTCGCCGAGATCGAGGCGCGCCCCGCCGGCGCGATCGTGGGGCACGATCGAGAGGTTGTCGGGCAGCTTGCCGAACAGAGCGAGGCGATCGCGCAGCTCGGCGGCGCCCATCTCGCCGTCGACATAGAGCACGCGGCGTGGCTTGGGCGCCCGCCAGCCGAGGAAGCTGCCGCCCTGGTTGCCGCCCTGGGCGACCGCCCAGGCGATGCCCAGGGCCAGGAAGCTCTTGCCGATGCCGGGCGGTCCGTAGACCAGCGCCGCCGTGTCGGACGCCAGCCAGGGAGTCAGAAGATCGCTGCGCGGCGGCAGGTCGGCCGCCATCAGCTGGGCGGCGGCGAGGATGGGAAGATCGGTTGCGTTCTGCATCCGTTCCATATATGGTTTACGTTAATTAACGTCAAGGACAGTTTTGGAGGACGATGTGAGTGTTTTTTGGGCGGGCCAAAGTGGCTGGATTCGTGGACTCCGGGGCGAAAATGCCGATGCCATCGGCCTCCGACCGGTCCACACCGAAGTGGACTCTCGTGGACTCCTCCCCATTCGAATGGGGAGGAGGTGCTCCCAGGATTTGCTAGTGTGCAGCAGGAGGAATTGCATGAAGACGAAAGCCGCTGTCCTGACCGCGTGCGGGCTCCCGCGTCCGTTCGCGAAGTCCAAGCCGATCCATATCCTCGAGCTCGATCTCGATCCGCCGGGCGAGGGCGAGGTGCTGGTCAAGGTGGGCGGCGGCGGGCTGTGCCATTCCGACTTGTCTTTGATCAATGGTGATCGGCCGCGGCCGGTGCCGATCGTGCTGGGCCACGAGGGCGCGGGCGAGATCGTCGAGGTCGGCGCGGGCGTGCACGACGTCAAGGCGGGCGACCATGTCTGCTTCACCTTCAACGTCTCGTGCGGCCGCTGCCGGCGCTGCCTCGAGGGCCGGCCCTATATCTGCGAGCGCTCGGTCACGCCGCGCGCAGCCGGCCAGCTGCTGAGCGGCCACCATCGCCTGCACTACGAAGGCAAGCCGGTGAACCATCAGTCCGGCGTGTCGTGCTACGCCGAGTACGCGGTGGTCGATCGTGGCTCGATCGTGGTGATCGACCGGAGCCTGCCGCTCGATCTCGCGGCGTTGTTCGGCTGCGCGGTGGTGACCGGCGTCGGCGCGGTGGTCAACACCGGCCGCATCGAGCCGGGCAGCAGCGTCGCGGTCGTCGGCCTGGGCGGCGTCGGCCTGTCGGGCCTGCTGGGCGCGGTGCTGGCGGGTGCGGGCCGCATCGTCGCGATCGATCTCTCCGACGACAAGCTGGGCCTGGCGCGGCAGCTCGGCGCGACCGATACCGTGAACGCGAAGGATGCCGACCACGTGAAGCAGGTCCGCGACCTCACCAACGGCGGCGTCGACTACGCCTTCGATCTCGCGGGCACGATCAAGTCGATGGAGACGGCGTATCTCGTGACGCGCTGGGGCGGCACCACGGTGACCGCCGGCCTGTCGCCTATTTCGGCCGACTTCTCCTTCAAGCAAAGCCAATTGGTCAGTGAGGAAAAGACGATCAAGGGCTCCTACATGGGCAGCTGCGTGCCGGTGCGCGACATCCCGCGCTTCATCGCGCTGTACCAGCAGGGCAAACTGCCGGTCGACCGCATGATGAGCCAGCGCATCGGCTTCGACGAGCTGAACGAAGGCTTCGATCGCCTGCAGGACGTCGCCACCGTGCGCCAGGTGCTTGTGCCGCATGGGTGATTGGCCGCACGGATGATCGGGCCGCGCGGATGATCGCCAACTTTGCCCTCGCCGCGCTGATGGTGGCGATCACCGTCACGGTCCATTTCTTCGGCCTGTTGATGCTGGCGTGGGTTCTGAGCAAGCACGGCCATCGCTTTCATGCTCATGACAGCTGGTCGGGCCTGGGCGCCTCGGTGCTGGTGGTCGTCTTCGGCCTGATGGCGATGCACACGCTCGAGATCTGGCTCTATGCCGTCGCCTTCCGGGCGGTCGGCGCGCTCGGCGACTTCGAGACGGCGCTCTATTTCTCGACCACCAGCTTCACCACGCTGGGCTATGGCGACGTCGTGCTCGATCGCAAATGGCGGCTGTTCGGCGCGATCGAAGGCGCCAACGGCCTGCTTTTGTGGGGCTGGTCGACGGCGTTCCTGTTCGCGGTGATCGGCCGCATGCGCGCGCTCGAGCACGACTGGCTCGAGCGCGGCAGGCGATGATCCTCAGCGGATATTGACGTTGAAGTTCAAGCCCGGCTCGCCGCCGTAGACGACCGGCGGCGGCGTGTAGCCGTAGTTGTAGGGCGTGCTGTAGACTACCGGCGGCGGGCGATAGTGGTTGCCGTAGTAGCTGGGATGCGGGCCCTGGTGCCAGCGGTCGTCCTCGTGCCAGCGGCCGTCGCCCCACCAGCGTGCGCTGGCCGAGTTGGCCATGCCGGTCACGGCCAGCGCGGCGAGCGCGGCCGCGAACAGGATGCGTTTGGTCATGTCGTCCTCCTCAGCCCTGCTGCGGCGGCTTGGAGGGGCCGAAACTGTTGAACACCTGGTCGGCGTTCTTCTTCTGGTCGGCCGGCATCGAGTCGTAGAGCGATTCGAAGGCGGACGTCAGGTTCTTCAGGCCGTCGAGACGGGCCTTGGTGAAGTCCTGGTAGGTCTTGAGGTCGTCGACCGCGGTGATGTTCTCGGCCTTCGCCTGCTTGTCCTTCACCAGCTTGTCCATGGCGGTGGCGTTGTCGCGCATCGCCGTGGCGACCTTGTCCCATTTGGCCTCCTGGCTGGCCGTGATCTTGAGCGCCGACTTCAGCATCGTGATGCGCTGCTCGACCGTCTCGGGCTTGCTCGAGGTCGCGGCGGCGGCGGCCGGCGGCTTGCTGCTTCCGGGCTTGGGGGCGGTCTGCGCCAGGGCTGATCCGGCACCGAGCGCCAGCGCACCGGTGACGCTCGCGACAGCGATCGTCCGGCCAAACGAAGACAGGTTCATGGATATGTCCTTTCCGAAGAGACTTGTGGGAAAGGAACGAACAGGAACCGATGACGGTTCCTGCGACCTAGCGGACCTCGAAGCCGAGCGCCTTCAGGGCGGTGCGCATGCGCTCGCGGCCGTTCATCGACTTGATCGGCCCCAGCCGGTTCAGCACCCGCTGGGTCCAGGTCGACGCCTGCATCTCGTGGCGGGCAGCGAACTGTGCCATCTCGCCGTCATAGGCCTTTCGCTCCGCCGCCTTCGCATCTCCGTGGTAGCGGTCGTGGTGCACCACGACGCTCTGCGGCAGGCGCGGTTTCACCTCGCCTGCCGCCTCGACGGTCGCATAGCCGACGCACAGACCGAACACGACGAACGATTGCTTGGGCAGTCCGAGGAGCGCCGCCACCCGCTCCGGGTCGTTGCGCATGGCGCCGATATAGAGCGTGCTGAGCCCCAGCGATTCGGCGGCGACCACGGCGTTCTGGGCGGCCAGCGCCACGTCGATGCAGGCGACCAAAAAGGTTTCGAGCCACGGCATGGTCTCGAACTCGACCTTCTGCTCGCCCGAGATCCCGCTGTTGCGGGTCATGTCGGCGACCCAGCAGAGGTAGAGCGGGCACTGCTCGATGTGCTTCTGGTTGCCGGCGATCTCGGCCAGCACCTTCTTCTTTTCCGGGTCGCTGACGGCGATCACCGAGGTCCATTGCATGTTCGAGCTGGTGGCGGCCGACTGGGCTGCGGCGACCATGGTTGCGAGCGTACCGGTCGGTACCGGGTCGGGCTTGTAGCCGCGCACCGAGCGGTGATCGAGCATCGTCGCGATCACTTCGTTCCACGGCCCCCCACCGTCCGGTAGCGCCGGCAGGCCGGTCGCGCCGTAGCGGCGCAGCAGCGCTTCCTTCTGGGAGGAGGTGGCTGGAGTTAGCGAGTCCATGCCGGCGTTCCTTCGGGCTTGCGGCGGGTCATGCAGGTGACCAGCGCCAGCAGGATGAACACGACGACGATGGCGTAGATCATCTGCGGCCGGCCGGTGTCCATCAGCCAGGCATAGGTGAGCGGCGCCACCATGCCGCCGAGATTGAAGCCGGTGGTGACGAAGCCGAACACCTTGCCGAACGAGCCGGGCGGGGTGACGGCGCGCACCATCATGTCGCGCGACGGCTGGATCATGCCGTTCAGCAGGCCGCCCAGCGACATCACGAAGATCAGGACGGCCGCC
>DASXQC010000434.1:0-6811 GCA_036493235.1 Reyranella sp. | reverse complement strand
CTGCGGCATGCCCGAGCCCGGCTTCCACGGCACCGACACGGCGTGGCGGCCGCTCGCCTGGATCTGGCCGAACAGGGCGTTGCCGTTGCGGGCGGCGAACGAGGTGCCCCAGCCCGATTCGATGCCGCTCTGGGCGATCGCCATCGACGGCGGCACAATATCGACGCGCTTCACGAGCTCGTCGAGCTTCTCGACGGGCGTGTCGTAGCGGTCGGCAAGCTGCTCGAGCCAGATGCGCTCGATCGGCGAGAGGCCGGCGTCGTTGGCCATCTTGTCGCGCAGGAAGAGGAGCTGCTCCCGATCGGCCAGCACGCGCTGGTTGACCTCGAGGATCACCGGCAATAGCGCGGAGATGAACAGCGACTTGCGCTCGCCACCGTCGCGATTGACGAGATCATCGGGCACGCGCTCGACCTTGATCGGCGGCACCGGATCGCCGAGGCGCACATCGGTCAGCGTGTAGGAGACATCGCGGAAGGCGCCGGCGAGCTCGTCGGCCGTCTTCGGGTTGATCGCCTTGACCTGGATCTGGCGGCGCACGGCGTTGCCGGGGGCGGCGAAGCGGCCGTGACCGCCAGCAACGGCATTCGACGGCAGGGTGTCCTCGGGCTCGATGTCGAAATGCACGAAGCTCATGACCGGATCGGGCTTTGCCGCCGGAAAGGCGAGGCGCGGCTCGGCCGCCGCAGGCGGGATCACGTTGAAGGAGAGCAGCAGGCTGGTGTCGACCTCAGGAAGCGGCTGGTAGAGCCCCACACCGCCCGCCAGCACGGCGGCCCAAGCCATCGGGAAGGCATAAACGCGCCCTCCTGCGAGGACCGACCGAACCGACAATCGCATGCTCTTACTCCCCAGTTGTCGAGACAAACGACTGACCGTTCGCCGGTCCCACACGACCGACGCTACTTAAGTTCCGACGCTATACGCTTGAGAGCGAGACGGCTTACTGGGCCGCCTGCACTTCCACCACTTCCGGCACGTAGTGCTTCAGTAGATTCTCGATCCCCATCTTCAGGGTGGCCGTCGAGCTCGGGCAGCCCGAGCACGAGCCCTGCATGTGCAGGTAGACCACACCGTCGCGGAAATCCTGGAAGACGATGTCGCCGCCATCCTGGGCCACCGCCGGACGCACGCGCGTCTCGAGCAGCTCCTTGATCTGGGCGACGATCTCATCGTCCTCGACGCCGGCGTCGCCTTCGGCCGAAGCCTCGGCGCTGACGACCGGCTCGCCGGACGTGTAGTGCTCCATGATGCCGCCCAGGATCGACGGCTTCATGATCTGCCAGTCCTTGTCGGCAGCCTTCGTGACGGTCACGAAGTCGGAGCCGAAGAACACGCGTTCGACGCCCTCGATCGCGAACAGCCGGCGCGCCAGCGGCGAACCCTTGGCGTTCTCGGTGTCTGCAAAATCCAGCGTCCCCTTCTCCATGACCACGCGGCCGGGGAGAAACTTCAGAGTCGACGGATTGGGCGTCTGCTCGGTTTGGATGAACATGAGTCGGACCTAGGAACCGGGGCTGGGTCGATCAAGCACAATTTTGGACGTCTTTAGTACATTATTATGGAAATTTAGATTATGTTTCAACTGTAACAATAGCTTGCCCCATCCGTCCTGAGATCTGCCCCGTTTGCACTGCGCGTCGCAAAGACTCGTTGCCCGCAACCCCCATCAAAAACGTCGCAGTAAAATCAGGAGATCGCGTCGATCTCGGCCTCCGACAGGGCGCCCGGCACAATGGTAAGCGGGATGCGGAGCTGACTCGCCGACCGTCCGGTGAAGGCGGTGACGAGCGGCCCCGGTCCCTCGCTCGAAGACGACGCAGCCAGCACCAGCACGGAGATCGACCGGTCCTCGGCGATCAGCTTCTGCAACTCATCGCGGCTGATGCCCTCGCGGATGTGAATCGCCGGCGGCAGACCGGTCATGTCCGCAGCGACATCGGCGTACCGGGCAACCACCTGCTCGGCTTCCTGGCGGGCTTCCTCGCGCATCAGGTCGGCGACGCCGCCCCAGGTCTGACCCTCGGGCGGTGGCATCACGTACAGCAGCGCCACCCGCCCGCCGGTCCGCTTGGCACGGCGGCAGGCATAGCGCAGGGCGGTGCGCATCTCGGGGCTTTCGTCGACCACGACCAGGAAGACACGATCCTTGTCGGCCATTGTCTCCTCCTCTCGTTTCCTTAGAGCCGCCGCATGACAGCGCCGCCCAGCCAGCCCAGCGCCAGCGCCATCATGATGGCGCCGAGACCGTAGAATGGGCCTTCCGTGCCAGCCCAGCCGGCCAACTGGGCGCTAAACCCGACCTTGCCGACCGGTAAGGGCCGCGACACCGCGCTCACGACCTTGCCGTCGCGCAAGAGATAGGTGCGGACGTCGTAGACCCCCTCCGGCAGGCGAGACGGAAAGGGCAGCTCGGCGCGGAACAGGCGGCCCGCCTGCACCGTCACCTGACCGAAGTTGGCCGGGTAGAGGTCCTCGCGGCGCTTGACCTCGACCAGGCCCTGGCGGAACTCGGCCAGCTGCGCCGGCGTCCTGTGCCGGACCGGCCGGATGGTGCTGAGCCGGTCATCGAGCGACAGGATCTCGCCGCCGCCGCGCGCCAGCAGCCGCTGCAACGGCGCGCTGGCGGCGATGAAGTAGTAGGCCGGCACGTCGTCGAACCGCATGCGGCCAGTGTTGAGCCACAGGCCGAGGAAGCGCTCCTTGCGCATCACGGTCTCGCGCGCCGCCGGGCCCTGCACCACCACCACGATCTCACCCGGCGGGTCGAACATGCCGAACAGCAGCAGGCTCTCGCCCTGGAAGGCCGAGGTGATAGACACCCGCGGCGACGACAAGTCGACGATCAGCTCCTGCATGGCCGGCGTGTTGGGCACGGAGGGCGGCAGCGAGGAATCGGCCGGCGCGCCCAGGCTCGGCGACGGCAGCGGCTGGTCGATACGTTGCCCCCAGGTCGGCGCAATGAGGGCCGGTGCGCCCAGCGCCAGCGCGATCAGAAGCAGCAGGCTCCTCACCGCAACACCTCGCGCGGCCCGAGCGAATAGGGCGAGGCGGGTGTGCGCAGCAGCTCGAACAGCAGCTCCGTGGCGACGCCCAGCACCAGCACCGCCATCAGCGCCCGCAGCACCACGCCGGGCAGCCGGGCGGCGATGCGGCTGCCGATCGGCGCGCCGACCACGCCGCCCAGGATCAGCAGCAGCGCCAGCACCACGTCGACTGTGCCGTTGGTCACGGCCTGCAGGAAGGTGACGTTGGCCGCGACGAACAGGATCTGGAAGTTCGACGTGCCGATCACGACCGTGGTCGGCATGCCGAGGATGTAGATCATCGCCGGCACCAGCACGAAGCCGCCACCGACACCGAGGATGGCCGACAGGATTCCGATCAAAAAGCCCAGCCCGATCGGCAGGAAGGCGCTGATGTAGAGCTTCGACTTGTAGAAGCGCATCTTCCACGGCAGGCGATGTACCAGATAGTGCGTGTGCAGCTTGCCGCGCGGGCCGGTCGGGTTGCGCCGGCGTTTCCACAGCGTGCGCAGGCTCTCGAACGCCATCAACAGGCCGATCGATGAGAGCAGGATCACGTACATCACGGCGATCACGAAATCGATCTGACCGATCGCCTTCAGCCAGGTGAATATGGTGACACCGGCCGACGAGCCGATCATGCCGCCCAGCAGCAGCACGAGCCCCATGCGCAGGTCGACATTGCCGCGCCGCCATTGCACCTGCAGAGAGGAGATCGAGTTGGCGATCACCTGGTTGGCCTGGCTCGCCACCGCGACCGCGGGCGGGATGCCGACGAAGATCAGCAGCGGTGTCGCCAGGAACCCGCCGCCGACACCGAACATGCCGGCCAGCAGCCCCGCCGCCCCACCCAGCCCGAACAGCACGAACACATTCATCGATTGTTCGGCGATCGGCAGGTAGATCTCCACGTGCCGCCTCTACTTCAGCAGGATGGCCGTGATCTCGCGCAATTGGGTGCGCGCCCGCAACAGGTAGAAGCCCTGCGCCGCGAGATGATTGGGGATCAGGAACCCGTCGGGATAGCCATTCCACACCACCCAGGGATCGAGCTGCGCGGCGACGCGGAAGGTCTCGACCGTGCCGTTCCAGGCATTGGTCAGTCCCTTTTCCCGGATGACCCCCTCGAAGTCCTTCCCGAGCTCGCGCAACAGCAGGTAGTTGGCGTAGAGCCGGCCCTTGTTGAAATAGAAGATGTCGTCGCAATGCGTGTCGAACAGATTGCCCGCCTGCTCGACGATGTGCTGATCGATGATCGCCGAATCCGATCCATGGTCGTTGGCGATGCGCTCGAGCAGCGCCTGCAGATTGTCGGCCCGGCGTTCGAACACCGCCTGCCCGGCCGCCAGCCGCTTGTTGTAGGACAGGAGCTTGTCGCGGCCGGCCCGGTACTTCTGCGCCGAAGTGGCGGACGGCCAGATCGACACGCTGGGCTGCCAGATCCAGACGTTGGGCTGCTCATTGAGGAAGCCGCGCGCCTGCTCGAGGTCGCGATCGGTCTGGGACGAGCCGCGGGTGCGGCCGAGCTGGTCCATCAGCTCGGTCGAGAAGCGGCCGAGCGCAGCCATGATGCCGCGCTGGTAGTTCGGCATGTTGTCGAGGATGCCGCCCGGGGTGAAGAACGGCAGCATCGGCGTCCAGCTGTGGACATTGACCTCGCGATTCACAAGATCGGCCGCGACCGCCACAGCCCGGCTTTCGCCCGGCGCCACGCTCTGCGGCGCGAACTGCGGGTCGTCGTCGATGTTCTGGACGATCAGCGCGCCTACTGGATAGTAGAGGATCAGCAGGACCAGCAGGACGCGCCAGCCCCAGCGCCAGATCCATCGGCCGCCGGTCGCGGCGGTCGAGCCGGCCCGCCGCCAGGGCCAGGTTCGCATGCCGGACCAGAACCGCCAGCGCGACGGCCGCGGGGGCGGCTGCGGTGCGGCCGGGTCCGGATCGAAGGTCATTCCGCACCTTAGCACTGGCCTCGTGACGGAACAGGGGCGGAGGCTGTTAGAGTACCGTCATGGCACTAGATTTCGAATCCCAGCGACTCCTCGACCTCATGGCCGCGGCCAACCGGCCGGCCTGGATCACGCTCTCGCCGAAGGAGGCTCGCGAGCAATACCTCTCCACGCGCTCCGGCGCGCAGGGCCCGCGGCCCGAGGGCGTCAGCGTGACCGACCGCACCATTCCCGGACCGGGCGGCGCGATTCCCGTGCGCATCTACCGTCCCGATTCGGCGGCGAGCGAAGCCAAGCTGCCGGCGCTTGTGTTCGCGCATGGCGGCGGCTGGGTGTTCGGCAATCTCGACAGCCACGACGTGCTGTGCGCGCAGCTCGCGCTCGAAGCGCGGATCGCGGTGTTCGCCATCGACTACCGCCTCGCGCCCGAGGCGCGGTTCCCCGGCGCCTTCGACGACGTGGTCGCGGGCCTCAAGTGGGTCGGCGCCAACGGCGCATCGGTCGGCATCGACTCGAACCGCCTCGCGATCGGCGGCGACAGCGCCGGTGGCAACCTCGCGGCCGCGGTCGCGATCTGGGCGCGAGACAATGGCGGCCCGAAGCTGAAGCTGCAGATGCTCGCCTATCCCGTCACCGACGGCGTGGCGCGCACCGACTCCTATCGCCAGTTCTTCGACGGCTACGGCCTGAACGCGCCGACCATGGAGTGGTTCTACGACCACTACACCCCCGACAAGGCCGTGCGCGACGACTGGCGCCTGTCGCCGCTGCGCGCCAAGTCGCTGGCCGGCCTGCCGCCGGCGCTGGTCGTGACCGCGGGTTACGACGTGCTGCGTGACGAGGGCCGCGCTTATGCTTACCGACTACAGAAGGAAGGCGTTGTCACCGACCTCGTCGAGTTCGGCGGCATGCTGCACGGCTTCCTCTCGTCGCCGATGCTTCTACACGGCGCCCGCCGCGGCGCCGCGCTGTGTGCTGCGGCGTTGCGCGAGGCACTGGTGCTGCGAACTCAGTAGCCGAGAGCCTTACAGAGAAAGCTCGAACTACAACCCCACCTCACCCTGAGGAGGCCGCGTAGCGGCCGTCTCGATTACCGCGGAGTAATCTCCGCGGCTTGGTGGGCACGAGCACCTTGTCCGCTGTCCATCCTTCGAGACGCTTGCTGCGCTCGCTCCTCAGGATGAGGTGGTGGTGCACGCTCGGGTGAACTCAAATTACCGGAACACATCTTTCCGGTGGCGCACTTCCGCGAACACCTTGACCGGGTCCTGGCCGACCATGTCGACGGCCTTCTGCACGCCCGGCTTGTCGGCGCGCAGGAAGGGGTTGGTCTGCTTCTCTTCGCCCAGCAGGCTCGGGACGGTCGCCTCGTTGCGGGCGCGGGCGGCGTCGATCGAATCGCGGCGCGCCATGAGCTGCTGGTTGTCGGTCTCGATGGTCACGGCGAAGCGTGCGTTCGACTGGGTGTATTCGTGGGCGCAATAGACCCGCATCTCGTCGGGCAGTGCGCGCAGGCGCTCGAGCGAGTGCCAGAACTGCTGCGGCGTGCCCTCGAACATCTTGCCGCACCCCAGCGCGAACAAAGTGTCGCCGCAGAATAAGGCCCGCTGTTCCTTGAACGCATAGGCGCAATGCCCGACCGTGTGGCCTGGCACGAAGATCACCTCCGCCTCGGCCTCGCCGAAGCGGTAGCGGTCGCCGTCGTTGACCGTGATGTCGATGCCCGGGATGCGGGCCTTGTCGCTGCCCAGCCCGACGATGGTGCAGCCGGTCGCCTCCTTGATCTCGCGGTTGCCGCCCACGTGATCCCCATGATGATGGGTGTTGAGGATGTGC
>DASXQC010000433.1:0-1796 GCA_036493235.1 Reyranella sp. | reverse complement strand
CATGATCGAGGCCGCGAAGATGACCGGGATGACGCCGGCCATGTTGACGCGCAGCGGCAGGTAGGTCTGGCCGCCGCCGCTCATGCGCCGCCCGATGACGCGCTTGGCGTACTGGATCGGGATGCGCCGCTGGCCCTCCTGGACGAACACGATGGCCGCGATCACCGCCAGGGCGAGGAACGGCATCATCACCTTGAAGACCTGGTCGGGGTTGGTCCACCACGCCTGAAGGCCGCCGGGCAGGCGCGCCACGATCGATGCGAAGATCATCAGCGAGATCCCGTTGCCGATGCCGCGCTGGGTGATGAGCTCGCCCATCCACATGAGCAGGACCGTCCCCGCCGTCAGCGAGATGACGATCATGAACACGTGCGGCGTGTCGAACTTGGGGATGATCGGCGAGCCCACGCCCGCCGAGAAGCTCTTGAAGAGGAAGACGTAGCCGATCGACTGCGCGAAGGCCAGCCCGACCGTGAGGTAGCGCGTGTACTGCGTGATGCGCGCCTGGCCGACCTCGCCCTCCTTCTGGAGCTTCTCCAGCGACGGCACCACGACCACCAGCAGCTGCAGGATGATCGAGGCCGTGATGTACGGCATGATCCCGAGCGCGAAGAGGGCGATCCGCGACAGCCCGCCGCCGCTGAACGTGTTCAGCAGGTTGAGCACCCCGCCGCCGCCGAACTGCTTCTGAGCCGCGTTGACCGCGTTGACGTCGACCCCCGGCACCGGGATGTGCGACCCGAGCCGGTAGAGGCCCAGCAGCAGCGCCGTGAAGGCGAGCTTCTTCCGGATGTCGGCGACCCGGAAGGCGCTGAGGATGGTCGACAGCATCGGTCGAGGGAGGTTACTCGACCACGTTGCACGTCCCGCCGGCAGCCTCGATGGCTGCGCGCGCGGAGGCGCTGAAGGCGTGCGCGTGGACCGTCAGGGCCTTGGTGACCTCGCCCTTGGCGAGGATCTTCACCGGGATGCCCTTGCGGGTGCCCAGGCCCTTGTCGCGCAGCGCCTCGAGGGTCACGTCGGCGCCCTTGTCGAAGCGCGCCTCGAGATCGGAGAGGTTGACCGCCTGCGTGTGCGTGCGGAACGGCTCGAAGGGCATCGACTGCTTCTTGTTGGGCCCGCGCAGCTTGCGCATGCGCATGTGGATGGGCATCTGCCCGCCCTCGAAGCGCGACCGGTCCTTGGCGCCCGAGCGCGAGCCGTAGCCCTTCTCGCCGCGCCCGGAGGTCTTGCCCATGCCCGAGCCCTCGCCGCGACCGACGCGCTTGCGCGTCTTGCGGCTGCCGGGAGCGGGCTTCAGCGTGTGCAGTCCGAAATCACTCATCGATCTTCACCAGGTGTCGCACGCGATGCACCATGCCGCGCGATTGCGGGGTGTCCTTGACCTCGACCGTGTGGCCGATGCGGCGCAGACCGAGCGAGCGCAGGGTGTCGACCTGCTGACGGTTGGCTCCGTTGCGGCTCTTGACCTGCGTCACCTTCACGCCGGCTCCTCCTCCGCGGCGACCTGCGCCTCCTCGGCGGCCTCGGTGGTGCCGTTGACGCCCGCGAGCGTCTCGGCGGCCTGCTTCTCGCCGCCCAGGCCGAGGACCCCGTTGATCGACAGGCCGCGCAGCTCGGCGACCTCCTCGGGCGTGCGCAGGCCCTGCAGGCCGGCGACCGTCGCCTTGACCAGGTTGATCGGGTTCAGCGAGCCCAGCGACTTGGAGAGGATGTCGTGGATCCCGGCCAGCTCGAGCACCGCGCGCACGCCGCCGCCGGCGATGACGCCGGTACCGGGCGAGGCGGGCTTGAGG
>DASXQC010000432.1:0-2772 GCA_036493235.1 Reyranella sp. | reverse complement strand
AACAGCCGACGCTGGAACCGTCGGCTGGGCGATCATGTCGGGCTGAAGAACTACGGCGTGAACCTCACCCGCATCGAGCCGGGCGCGCAGTCCTCGGCGCGGCATGCGCACGCGAAGCAGGACGAGTTCATCTGGGTGGTCAAGGGCGAGCTCGTGCTCGAGACCAACGAGGGCAGCCAGCCGCTCGGTCCCGGCATGTGCGCGGGCTTCGCCGCCGGCCGTGGCAATGCCCATCGCTTCATCAACCGGAGCGGCAAGGACGCCTTCATCCTGGTGATCGGCGACCGCACGCCGTTCGACGAGATCACCTATCCCGACATCGACAACAAGGCCACGGCCGGTGCCGACGGCAAGTACGTCCATACCCGCAAGGACGGCTCACCGCACTGATCGGCGGAGCAATATTGGTTTTCTTTTGCCGGGGGCGCGCCACTCCAGTGGCGCGTCATGTCTTCGGTCCATCTGAGCATGAGAAGACGCGCCACTGGAGTGGCGCGCCCTCGGCAAAAGAATGCTCTATCGCTTCACCATGCTGCGGAAGACGCCGTCCTTGAACACGAGGGCGTGGGTCAGCGCTGCGCCGATATGGGCAAGGAACGTCAGGAACAGCAGGTAGGCAAGCACGGTGTGCGCCGGGCGCAGGATCGCGTAGAGCGCCTTGTCGTGCGGCAGGATCGGCGGCAGGTGGAAGCCGCCGACGAGCGGGATCGGATAGCCGCCGGCCGACAGCATGCCCCAGCCGACCAGCGGCAGCGCGAACATCAGGCCGTAGAGCAGCCAGTGCGAGGCGTGCGCCACGACCTTCAGCAGCGTTGGCATCGCCGCCGGCAGAGACGGCGGGGGCGCGATCAGGCGGTTGATCAGCCGGATCGCCACCAGCACCAGCAGCAGGATGCCGAGCGGACGATGGATCGCCACCAGCCGGCTATAGTCGGCCAGCGACGAGACCATCGCCACGCCGACGAACAGCATGGCGAGGATCAGCACGGCCATCGTCCAGTGCAGCAGGCGCGAGAGCAGCGGGAACATCGGGGTCATGGCTCAGCCTCCCGTCCCGGGTTTCACGGCGCTGGGCGGCTTGGCCTCGCCTTCGCGTCGCGTGAAGGACTCGGAATAGGCGCCCGAGCGCGCCGACAGCAGCGGATCGTCGGAGCCGACGATGCCCGACGGCAGGACCAGCGGATCGAAGTTGACGTCGCGGCAGGCGCCACCATCCTCGCCCTGCAGGGCGGTCACCGTGAACATGCCGGCATCGACCTTCTCGCGATCGGCCGGCCAGGGAAGCGTCGAGTCGCTGGTCGAGTCGCCGGACTGCCCCAGGGTCAGCATCAGATGCCATTGCACCGGCGCCTGCTTCACGCGCGCGGCCAGGGCGTCGAACAGATAGTTCTTGTCGGACGGCGTCTCGGCCGGCTCCGGCGCGAAGGCGTCAACCGCCACCATCGACCAGCGGACGGAATGCTTCACGCCCGAGGCGTCGACGAGCAGGAAAGCATTCAACGAATTGTAGGTCGCGTTGGCGAAGCCCGAGGAAAAGGGCTGCGCCTTGATCAGCCCCAGCGCTTTCGCCGTCTCGGGATGGCTCGACAGGAAGGTCGACATCGCCGCCGGGTCGGGCTTGCCGGTCTTCGGATCGGGTTTGCCCGTGGCAAGCTGCTCATAGAAGGCCTGCGGGTCCTTCAACGGAAACACCGGGATGTCGTTCATGCCGGTGCGCCACTGCTGGCCGTCCGCCAATTGAAACTCGAGCGCCATGCTGCGCACCGCCCCCGGCCCGTCCGCCATCGTCGGCATCCCGCCCGCGAGCGCGAAGCGGCCGATCACCGGCGTGCGGCCGGGCGCAAACACCGCTGCCGTCGACAGCCGCGCCGCATTGCCATTGCTTTCGAACGCGCCCAACAGGCAGACGCCCTTGGCGTGGTTGCGGCGAAAACCCGGGTGCTCTCCGTTCACCGCCTCAAAGCGATCGATCATTTGGTCCGGCCCGAGGCGATCGGGCGAGAACCATCCGGCCGTGACGGCGAACGCTGCCGCGATGGCGAGCACCACGACACCGATACCGCCGAGTCTCACCAGAGAAGCGGGTTTGGTCAGATTGGAGAAGCTGTAGGGATTGGGGCCAGGCATCGCCGCATTAAAGTGGGGAATGCAGCGTGGCCCAACGAATCAACTTGATTTGAAGGACGGCCGAGCACGACCGGGCAGGAAATGCCGCGCCTCGGCAAGACGCGTGCCTGTCGCCGCATCGTCGAGCGTGACCTCAGTCCAGGTGAGCGGCGGCGGGCCGAAGCGATAGGCCCAGGTGATGTCGAAGAACGAGCCGATCAGCTCGGCCGAGCTCAGGGTGCGATTGCTGCGCGGCGGCAGCTCGACGTCGCGCTCGCGGCGCATGGTGACGGTGTCGCCGTCGCCGAAGCAGCGCAGCGAGAGCCTGGCGCGTACGGTTTCGCTCGTTTCATTGATCAGATGGATGCCGAGGCCGTTCAGCCCCTCGTCGGTCAGCGCCACCTGGACCGGCCGGAAGGCGCGCTGCAGCGCGTGCCACGCGGGCTTGGACCGGCCGTTCGCATCGATCACGCCCCAGCCGGCGCCCGGCACGAAGTCCTTCAGCATCCAGACCAGCGCGCCCCAGCACGACGAACCAGCGCGGCGCCATTCCGCGATGGTCGCCTCCATCGCCGCGCCCGGCGCGGCGCGCATGGCGTCGGGATCGTCCGACCCGTAGAGCAGCCGCGCATAGTGCCGGGTGACGTCCTCGAAATCCCAGTCGGC
>DASXQC010000431.1:0-2916 GCA_036493235.1 Reyranella sp. | reverse complement strand
CGGAAGACCTCGGGCTTGTTGCCGGCGTTGGTCATCGCCTTCTCGAAGTCGTTGACGAGTTGCGGCGTGCACCAGTCGTCCTGGTTGGCGAAGTGGCCCTGGATCGGGATCTTGATCTTCGCCGGATCGGCCAGCGCTCCGGGCGGGATGCCGTAGAACGGCACGCCGCAGGCGATGCCGCCGACCCGTGCCGCGGCCGCGATGGTGAGCGCGCCGCCCATGCAGTAGCCCATCACGCCGACCTTGCGGCTCAAACCGGCGAGGTGCTTGACCATGGCAGCGATGTCCTGGTCCGACGCGCCGACGAAGTCGAGGCCGCTCATCATGTGGTCGGCCTCGTCGGGCTTCTGCGTCACGCGGCCCTTGTAGAGGTCGGGCGCCAGCGCGTTGTAGCCCGCCTGGGCGAAGCGGTCGGCGACGCCCTTAATCTGGTCGTTGAGCCCCCACCATTCCTGGAGGACGACGATGCCCGGCTTGCCCCCTGGCGTCCCTGGGCCGGCTTCAGCCAGGTAGCCCTTGCAGGTGCCGCCGTCCGGCCGCTTGACGTCGATCATGCTTCCCATGGTTTCCTCCTGCTCGCGCAACCGTGACGTTAGCGCGGCGTTGACGAGGCGCGCCAGTCCCGGAGAATCAACACGTGCAGCCTACGCCCTCTTCACCGATGGGCCCGTCGCGGCTGCTGTACCTCGACGGGCTGCGCGGCTGGATGGCGCTGATCGTCGTCCTCTCCCACCTGTTCCGCGTCTGGCTACTCGATCCTCCGACCCTTGCGGCACACGGTGATCACTGGCTACCCTTCTGGTTCAAGTGGACGCCGCTCGGCCTGCTGACCGACGGGCTGCAGGCTGTCTACGTCTTTTTCGTCATCAGCGGCGTCGCGCTCTCCTACCCGATCCTGCGCTCGTCGCACCCCGATCGCACGCTGTTCGGCATGGCGGTCTACCGCTATCCGCGGCTGACCGTGCCGATCCTCGCCTCGTCGCTGATCGCCTGGGCGCTGCTGTCGTCCGGGGCCTTCCATCTCCACGAGATCGCCCACCACCAGGCGAACGCCGCATGGTGGCTCGAGCTGTACGATTTCCACGCCCGTTTCCCGACGATGCTGGAATATGCGCTGTCGGACGTCTACACGCCCGGCCTGCCCAACCGCGAAAGCTGGAACATCGTGCTATGGACGATGCCGATCGAGCTGCAAGGCTCGTTTCTGATCTTCGCCCTCCTGGCGATCGTGCGCTGGCGCTGGCTGCGCGTGCCGCTGGCCGTTGCTGTTGCGATCCATGAGGTCGGGGCCGGTATCTACGGCTATCTCGTCGGCTTCCTCGTGGGCTATCTCCTCGCCGAGCTGATCCTCGTGCTCGAACGGCGGCCGGCTGTCGCCGACGGACGGGCCGGCCAGATCGCGGGAGGACTGCTGCTCGCGGCCAGCCTCGCATGTGCGATCCGTCTGCAGGTCGTGTCCTTCGATCGCCCGCGATCGGACTACATGATGGCGATGAACATCGTCGCCGCGCTGGTCGTTTCCGGAGTCGTGCTGACGCCGGCATTGCATCGCTGGCTGTCGGGTCCGATCTCGCACTTCCTCGGCCGAATCTCGTTCGGGCTCTACCTCACCCACTTCCTGCTCATCTGCTCCCTCTCCAGCGCCCTGTACCTCGCGCTGATTGACGTCCTACCGTATGGCTTGGTCGTCGCCCTCGTCGGCGGGCTGTCGCTCCCGGCGGCGCTGTCGGCCGGCTACGTCTTCACGCTCGTCGTCGAGGAAGGCACGCTGCCGCAGATCAAGCGTCCGCTGAGGGCGGCCGTCAGCCGCGCCGGCGATCTCGCCTACAGCTTCGTCCGCAGCTCGGTCTTGAGGATCTTGCCGTAGTTGTTCTTCGGCAGCGCGTCGATGAAGCGGTAGTCCTTGGGCCGCTTGAAGCGCGCGATGTTGTCGAGGCAGAGCTGGTCGAGCTCGGTGGGCGTCAGGCTGCTGCCGGGACGCGGCACGATGAACGCCACCACCTCCTCGCCCCATTCCGGATGCGGCCGGCCGACCACCGAGCATTCGGCGACCGCAGGATGGAGGTTCAGCACGTCCTCGATCTCGCGCGGATAGATGTTGGAGCCGCCCGAGATGATCATGTCCTTCGAGCGGTCCTTCAGCGTCAGGAAGCCGTCCTCGTCGAACGCCCCGACATCGCCGGTCCACAGCCAGCCGTCGCGCAGCGACTTCGCCGTCGCCTCGGGATTGTTCCAGTAGCCCGCCATCACCGTGTCGCCCTTGACGATGATCTCGCCGACCTCGCCGACCGGCAGCCGCCGCCCGTCCTCGTCGACCACCCGCACCTCGACGCAGGTATCGGCGACGCCGGCCGAAGCGAGCCGCGCCTCCCAGCGTGGATGCTGGCGCTCGGCATGCACTTCGCGGCTGAGGTGGGTGATGGTCATCGGGCTCTCGCCCTGGCCGTAGAGCTGGCACAGCACGCTGCCCAGCAGGTCGAGGCCGCGCTTGAGGTCGCTGACATACATCGGTGCGCCGCCATAGGAGATCAGCCGCAGCGCGCCGGGCTTCAGCTCGTGTACGCTGGGATGCTCGATCAGGCGCTTCACCATGGTCGGCGCGAGGAAGATGCTGCAGTCCGGCCAGCGGTTCATCAGCGCGACCGTCTCGGGCACCTCGTACTTGCCGCTCTCCGGGAAGACCTGGGTGACGCCGCGCCCGACCATCGAGAAGTTCCACAGGCCGGAGCCGTGGCTGATCGGTGCGGCGTGCACCATCGAGCTGCCGGTCGGCGGGCGGTCGACATCGACGTAGTAGTTCAACGCCATGACCAGCAGGTTGCGATGGCTGAGGATGGCTCCCTTGGGCCGGCCGGTGGTGCCCGAGGTGTAGAACAGCCAGGCCGGATCGGTCGGCTCACAGTCGGCAATCAGGCT
>DASXQC010000430.1:0-2136 GCA_036493235.1 Reyranella sp. | reverse complement strand
CGCACCATGGGATGCCACACCGCCGGCATCGCGTCCTGCTCGGCCTTGGTCGGCGCGGGCGCGCCGGTGATCCGGTGCAGCATGCCGAAGTCGTGCCGCGCCCTGCGGTTCTCGATCTGGCTTCGCAGGGAGTCGGGCAGGTCCTCGTACACCTTGTACATATTGATGAACTGGGTGATGCCGCCGGTCCGGCTGATCTCGATGCCGTGCAGCAGCGAGCCGACGCTGGGCATCGGCCGGTAGCTCGAGTCCGTATGCCACTGGCGCGCCGAGGAGAGCTGCTTCTGCGACGGCTCCGCCGGAGTCATCAGCCGGTCGTTCTCGTCGACATTGGACACCAGGAAGATCTCGCGCACCCGGTCGGAGCGCAGGCTGAGCGAGGTCTGGTGGAAGATCTCCGGCTCGCCGAAATGGCGGGTGAATTCGACATGCTCCTGGTCGGTGATGCCCTGGTCGGGGAAGACCAGGACGAGATGCTGGGTCCAGGCGTCGATCACCGCCTGCCGCGTGGCGGTATCCATCGGCCGGCGCAGGTCGACGCCCTGGACCTCGGCGCCGAGCGCCGGGTGGCGGGGGATGACGGTGATGCTCATGACGGCCAATGGTAGTCTCCTGCCTTCGAGGGACAAGGGAGGAAGCATGGATTTCAGCGGCAAGGTCGCCCTGGTCACAGGCGGCGGAAACGGCATCGGGCGTGCGGCTTGCGTGGCTTTTGCCAAGCAGGGCGCCAAGGTGGTCGCGGTCGACCGCGACGGCGCGGCAGCCGAGGCCACGGCCGGCATCATCCGCCAGAACGGCGGCGACGCCCTGGCCGTCACAGCAGATGTGACGAAGTCAGCCGACGTACAGACCTATGTGAAGGCGGCGATCGACAAGTACGGCCGCATCGACTGCTTCTTCAACAACGCCGGCATCGAGGGCAAGGTGTCGCAGATCGTCGACTACGACGAGGCGGTGTTCGACGCGGTGATCGGCGTCAACGTGAAGGGCGTGTTCCTCGGCCTGAAGCACGTGCTGCCCGAGATGATCCGCCAGGGCGGCGGCGCGATCGTGAACACGGCGTCGGTCGCGGGGCTGGTCGGCACACCCGGCATGCCGGCCTATGTCGCGTCCAAGCACGCCGTCATCGGCCTCACCAAGACCGCGGCCGGCGAAGTCGCGCGCCAGGGCATCCGCGTCAACGCGGTCTGCCCCGGCCCGGTCGACACGCGCATGATCCATTCGCTCGAGGCCCAGCTCTCGCCCGACGATCCGGCGGGGGTCAACCAGCGCTACCAGGCGTCGCTGCCGACCGGCCGCTACTCCACGCCAGAGGAGATCGCCAACATGGTGCTGTTCCTCTGCTCCGACCTCGCGTCCAACACGACGGGCGGGCAGTTCGTGGTCGACGGCGGCCGCACCTCGACCGGCGGCGCCGTCACGAGCCTCGCCAGCCGTTAGTCTGAAGCACGATCTTTGCTGGGAGTGCGGCACTCCAGTGCCGCTCTTCTCGTGCTCTTTGGCCTTTTCGGAAGGCATGAGCGCCACTGGAGTGGCGCGCTCCCAGCAAAGACGACGGCGCGCTAGCTGCCGTCGCCGTCGCGGATCGACCGGCGCGTCGCCCGTGCGAAGCGGGCGACGAAGATGAAGAGGCCGATCAGTATGACCCAATGCACCGGATGCAGGTCCGGCGCGGCGTTGACCATCATGTCGACGCCGACGTCGTGGAACAGCAGGCTATGCAGGATGGTGTTGCGGCCTTCGTCAAGGAAGGCGAACCAGGCGATCACCCCCATGGCGAGCCAAGAGAAGCGGATCAGCCAAGTCAGAACGGTGTAGCGAACGTGCGTGACGCGATCCAGCACGCCGTGCAGGCGCAGGGCCTGCTGACGGATGCCGTTGCCCAGCAGGAGCTGGGCGTCGGCGCCGACGACCGACAGCTCGGTCATGACCTGGCGGAGCCGCTCGATCCGCCCGCGCGCCGACATCGCGCGGCGGGTACGGTCCTTGAAATACGCGCGCGCGAGCTTCGAGAAGTTGGCGTCCGGCCACAGGGTCTGGATCGAAGCGTCGAGGGTACTGAGCGAGCGACCGACCCGCATGATGCCCCATGTCAGCGGCACCTCGTGATTGGCCATGATCTTGGAGACCTTCTGC
>DASXQC010000429.1:0-1543 GCA_036493235.1 Reyranella sp. | reverse complement strand
CTGCCGCGCTGGCGCGGCGCGGCGCCGATCCATCGCGCGATCCTGGCGGGCGACGCCGAGACCGGCGTCACCACCATGCGCATGGACGAGGGCCTCGACACCGGCCCGATGCTGCTGGGCGAGCGCACGCCGATCTCGGCCGCCGACACCGCCGAGACGGTGCACGACCGATTGGCGGACATGGGCGCAACCCTGATCGTGTCGACGCTCGACGGACTGATGCGGCGCTCGATCGATCCGACACCGCAGCCGGTCGAAGGCGTCACTTACGCCCACAAGCTCGGCAAGGAAGAAGGTGTGCTCGACTGGCGCCGACCTGCCGCGGAGCTGGAGCGCAAGGTGCGCGCATTCCATCCCTGGCCCGGCACGTCGTTCACCTACGACGGCGAGGCGATCAAGGTGCTGGGCGCAACGCTGGCGCTGGCCGGCGGCGCGCCGGGCACGGTGACGATCGCGCGCGACGGCTTTCCGGTCGTGGCTTGCGGCGTCGGTGGCCTGCGGCTCCTGAAGCTGCAGCGGCCCGGCAAGTCGGCCCAGGAGGCCAATGCATTCCTGCGCGGCTTCGCCCTGCCGGCCGGAACCGTGCTGCCTTCGCCCGCCGTGCTGTCCCTGCCGGCCTGACCGTGCCGCGATACAAGATCATCGTCGAATACGACGGCGGCCCGTTCGTCGGCTGGCAGCGCCAGGACAGCGGCCCGTCGATTCAGGCCGCACTCGAGGACGCGGTGTTCGCGCTGTGCGGCGAGCGCGTGATGGTCCAAGGCGCGGGCCGCACGGATGCCGGCGTCCATGCGCAGGGCCAGGTCGCGCATTTCGAGATCGCGGCGGAGAAGCGCCTCGAGGAGGTGCGCGGCGCGCTCACCTTCCATCTCAAGCCGCATCCGATCGTCGTGGTCTCGGCGGAGATCGCAACCGAGGGCTTCCATGCGCGGTTCTCGGCGGTCTGGCGGCGCTATCGCTACCGCATCCTCAACCGTCGCACGCCGGCGGCGATGGAGCGCGGGCATGTGTGGCATGTGCCAGTGCCGCTCGACACCGACGCGATGCAGGCGGCGGCGTCCGTGCTGATCGGCAAGCACGACTTCAACAGCTTCCGTTCGATAAACTGCCAGGCCAAGTCGTCGATTAAGACGCTCGACGCGCTCTCCGTCGGCCGCGTGGGCGAGGAGATCGCGGTCGAGGTCGGCGCGCGCTCGTTCCTGCACAACCAGGTGCGGATCCTGGTCGGCACGTTGCAGCTGGTCGGCCGCGGACAATGGAGCAAGGCCGACGTCGAGGAAGCGCTGGCCGCCAAGGACCGCACGCGGGCCGGGCCAACGGCGCCGCCACACGGCCTCTGCCTGATGGAAGTGCGCTACGGTTCGGGGAACTCAAGACGTGAAGCTGACGCCGAGGAAGCGGTTGACGATGAGTGACAGGAAGTAGGACGGCACCCAGTTCACGATCATCAGCACGGTCGCGAACATCCAGTTGACGCCGAGCGCCAGCCGCGTCGCCATCATGAACCAGTAGAAGAACAGGATCTGCAGGCCGATCTGCAGCA
>DASXQC010000428.1:0-4414 GCA_036493235.1 Reyranella sp. | reverse complement strand
GAGCAAGTCGACAAGCGCCTGCCCGAGATTGGTTCGCTGGTAAAGAAGGCGGCGTAGACTCAAACTTCCTCCCCTTGGCGGAGTCCGCCAAGGGGAGGTGCCCGCGTAATCGCGGGCGGAGGGGTCATGAGCCGCAGTTCGCGACTCATGACCCCTCCGTCGCCGTAAGACGGCGACACCTCCCCTTCGCGGGATCCGCGAAGGGGAGGAAAGCTCGAACGGAGACTTCATCGCATGCTTCTCGAAACCCTTCTCCCGCTGGGCAAGGTCGATCCCGGCCTGCGCGCGCCCGAGGTGCCGCTCGATCTTGCCACCGTCGGCCGCGATGCACGGCTGCTGGAGGAGATCGGCTACGAGGGCCTCGTCGTCGAGGAGACCAAGGACGATCCCTACATACTGATGGCGCTCGCGGCGCAGGCGACGACGCGGCTGAAGATCGGCACGTCGGTGGCGATGGCGTTTCCGCGCAGCCCGACCATCACGGCGATGAGCGCCTGGACCTTGGCCAAGCTCAGCAAGGGCCGCTTCACGCTGGGGCTCGGCAGTCAGGTGAAGGCGCATATCGAGCGGCGCTACGGCATGACGTGGTCGCCGGCCGGGCCATGGATGCGCGAGTACGTGACGGCGGTGCGCGCGGTGTGGAATCACTGGCAGACTGGCACGCCGCTCGACGTGAAGGGGCCGCACTACAACATCAATCTCATGGTGCCCCTGTTCCATCCGGGGCCAATCGAGCATCCCGACATCCCGATCCATGTCGCGGCGGTAAATTCGGTGATGTGCCGCATGGCCGGCGAGGTGGCGGACGGCATCCGCCTCCATCCGGTGTGCACGCCGTCCTACATCGAACAGGTGATGCTGCCCTCGGTGCGCGCCGGCGCCGAGAAGGCCGGCCGCCCGCTGGCGAAATTCCAGGTCTGCATGAAGCCGCTGGTCGCCGCCGCCGCGACCGAGGCCGAGCTGGTGCCCAAGGTGCGCGACGTGCGGGCGCGCATCTCGTTCTACGCCTCGACGCCGCAATATCGCGCCGCCTTCGCGCATCATGGACTGGGCGATCTCGCCGATGAGCTGAAGCTCCTGTCGCGGGCGCAGCGCTGGGAGGAGATGCCGGCCAAGATCAGCGACGAGGTTCTGCACACCTACGTCACGGTCGGCACCTACGACCAGATCGCCGAGAAGCTCACCCAGCGCTACGGCAAGGTCGTCACCCATTGCGAGTTCTCGATCCCGGTGAAAGACGAAGCCGACAAGGAACGGCTGCGCCTGCTCGCCAAGACCATCCAGGCCAACTGACATGTCCCCGCCCGTCCAACCCGTCGCCAGCGACGAGAAGCTGCCGAAGTCCGCCGACGTCGTCGTGATCGGCGCCGGCATCGCCGGCTGCACCGCGGCCTACGAGCTCGCCAAGCGCGACTTCTCGGTCGCGCTGATCGAAAAGGGCCGTGTCGGCGGCGAGCAGTCGAGCCGCAACTGGGGTTGGGTGCGCCAGCAGCATCGCGACCTGCGCGAGCTGCCGCTCGCCATGAAGAGCCTCGAGATCTGGGGCACGCTCAACGAGGAGATCGGCGCCGAGACCGGTTTCCGCCGCACTGGTCTTGTTTACGTGACAACGCGACCGGCCGACTTCGCGCAATGGGAAGCCTGGACCTTGAAGGCGCGCGAATTCCAGATGCATAGCCGCGTGCTCTCATCGGCCGAGGCCAAGGAACTGACGCCGGGCAGCGTGCCCGACTGGATCGGCGGCGTGCACTCGCCGACCGACGGCCGTGCCGAGCCGTCGCTGGCCGCACCGGCGATCGCCGAAGCGGCGCGGAAGCTCGGCGCCACGATCCATCAGGACTGCGCCGCGCGCGGGCTGGAGACCGAGGCTGGCAAGGTGTCCGGCGTGATCACCGAGAAAGGCGTCATCCGCACGCAGGCCGTGCTGCTGGCCGGCGGTGCGTGGAGCGGGCTGTTCTGCCGGCGCCATAATCTGCGGCTGCCGCAGGCCGGCGTGAAGTCGACCTCGTTCTCGACCCAGGCGGCGCCCGAAGTCGTCACGGGTGGGCTGTCGATGCCCGACGTCACCATCCGGCGCCGGCTCGACGGCGGCTACTCGGTCGGACTGGGCGGCCGCGGCCTGGTCGAGTTGTCGCCGCAGGGCCTGATGTACGCCCGCGATTTCTGGCCGACCTTCAAGAAGCGGCGCTGGGGCCTCAGCTTCTCGATCGGCCGCTCGTTCTTCGACGGGCCGGAGCAGTTGGCGCGCTGGTCGTTCGACAAGCCCTCGCCATTCGAGCGCCATCGCACGCTCGATCCCGGCGCGGACCCGAAGCTGGTGCAACTCGGCCTGACGCGCCTCGGCGAGCACTATCCGGCGCTCAAGGGCCTCAGGGTCGCGAACATGTGGGGCGGGCTGATCGATTCGACGCCCGACGGCATCCCGGTGATCTCCGCCGTCGACACGATGCCTGGCCTCTATCTCTCGACCGGCTACAGCGGCCACGGCTTCGGCATCGGCCCGGGCGCCGGCCGGCTCGCCGCCGACCTGATCGCCGGCGACCCGCCGATCGTCGACCCGCATCCCTTCCGCTACAGCCGCATGATCGACGGCACCGATCTCGGCGAACCGGGGATGATGTGAGCAGCAGATCCTTCCCCGGTCGTATGGGGAGGATTGGCGCCAAAGCCAACGGTTCCGTGCTTGCTGGTCTATCGGCCTCGCGTGTCTCCCACGTTCGGATAGACATGAATTATGAATCGCGACAGCGGATGATTCTTCCGTAGCCCCATCACATGGAACGCCACCTGATAGGCAGCCTCCCATGCCTCGGGGGTCGTTGGACCACCCATCTCTCGGTCTCCTAGAAAGTTCACGAAGACCAACCATGACTCCATGCCATTGACCCTAAGGAAGTGCAGGTGCGCGATTCGGTTGGCGATCTGGTAAAAAAACTCAGTCCAAGCGGCGCGACCTGCGTTGGCGCCGAGGGCTTTGGCAACCTCGTCAAGGGCGGTCTCGATCTTCGATCGCGACTCGGCACTTGCGGTCGTGGCAGGGGAACACATCTCCGCTACGTGCGCCTTTGCCTCGACCAGCAGGATATCTCCCTGCGAGGTCTTGCCAAGGGCGTCCCATTGAGGGCCTCGGCTCGGCCAGAACTTTTTGAGAGTCGGTTCGAGCTCCGGCTTGCCGATCAGTTGGAGAAAGCTGCCGTCGCGGTACTCAGCGAACTGGTCTGAACTGAGAGGTGATAGCCAAGCGATGACGTCGCCTCCGGCCGTCTGAAGGATCGGCTGGTCCAAGGTTGGCCATCGTCGATTCACGGCCTGCTGGATCCACTTCAGGCTGCCCCGCGCTCCTTGATTCTGTACTACCCTCATTAAGCAGCCTTCGCCCGATCCAGTTCCGCCGCGCCTTCGCGCAGGCGCGGGATCAGTTCGCGGCCGAAGTCGATCGTGTCTTCGTACGGATCGAAGCCGCGCATCAGGAACGAGTGGACGCCGAGCTTGTAGTATTCGAGCAGCGCCCGCGCGACCTGCTCGGGCGTGCCGACCAGGCATGAGGTGTTGCCCGTCGCGCCGGTCGCCTCGGCGATCGGCATCCACAGCCGCTTGTCGTGCGTCTCACCTTGCGCGGCGAAGTCGAGCAGGCGCCGCGCCGACTGATCGAGCGGCTTCTTGCCGTTACCGAAGCCGGTCGGATCGCCGGGCTTCTGGATCGACTCGAGGATTGTCCGCGCGCGATCCCACGCCTCGCCCTCGGTCTTCCCGAGGATCGGGCGGAACGACATGTTGTAGGTCGGCGTGCGGCCGAACTGCGCGGCGCGCGACTTGAACTCGGCGATGCGCTGCGCGGTCGGCGCCAGCGGCTCGCCGAACATCGCGAACACGTCGCAGTGCTTCGCGCCCATCGCCAGCGCGCCCTCCGACGAGCCGCCGAAGAAGATCAGCGGATGCGGTTGCTGCAGCGGATGGATGTCCGACTTGGCGCCGCGCACCGTGTAGAACTCACCCTCGAAGTCGAAGCGCTTCTGGCTCGACCAGGCGAGCTTCATCACCTCGATGTATTCGGCCGCGCGGCGGTAGCGCACGTCCTTGGGCGCAAAGTCGCCGTCGCCCTCCTGCTCGGCGTCGCTCGCGCCCGAGATGATGTGCAGCGCGATCCGGCCCTCGGTCAGGTGATCGAAGGTCGCGATCTTGCGTGCGGCAAGCGTCGGCGCGACGAAGCCCGGCCGATGCGCGATCAGGTAGCCCAGCCGCCTGGTGTGCTGCGCGGCGTACTGCGCGACGAGAAAGCCCTCGGCCGAAGAGGCCGTATAGCCGACCAGCGCCAGGTCGAAGCCCGCGTCGTCGTGTGCCTGCGCGTACGACTTGAGGTACGGCGCCGAGATGCCGCCCTTGATGATATGGACCGTGGCCCCGCTGGCGGGCG
>DASXQC010000427.1:0-2062 GCA_036493235.1 Reyranella sp. | reverse complement strand
CGGCTGCCCGAAGAGACGGCGCGCACGATCTACAGCAAGCCCGACGCGGTGGCGGCCGGCGCGTTGCGGCCCAGCGGCAAGGCACGCGCGGCCGACGGCGGCCTGGTCTGCAACGGGCGCTGGTCGTTTGCCAGCGGCATCAGCCACAGCGCGTGGTGGGCCGGCGGCTGCACGCTGGAGGACGGCAAGGTGCGGCTGGTGTTCTTCCCGGCCAGCGATGGCGAGCTGATCGACACCTGGACCACCGGCGGCATGCGCGGCACCGGCAGCCATGATTATGCGATCAAGGAGCTGTTCATCCCGGCCGACCGGATCGTCGCCATGGATGCGCCGGCCCGCCTCGACGACCCGCTCTACCGCTTTCCGCTGATGGCGCTGATGGACAGCCTGATGGCCGCCGTGCCGCTCGGCATTGCACGCGCGGCGATCGACGCCTTCGTCGCCATCGCTGGCGCCAAGGTTTCACACAACTCGACCACCGCATCGGCCAACAAGCCGGTAGTGCAGGCCGAGGTAGCCCGCGCCGAAGCGGTGCTGCAGGCGGCTCGTTCCTGGCTCTACGAGTCGGTGGCGCAGGCCTGGGCCGACGTGCAGGCCGGCCGCACGCTGCCGGCGAAGCAGCTCGCCCTGATGCGGCTCGCCCGCGCCAATGCCCTGACGGCCGGCGTGCAGGCGACCGACCTCATCCACACCGCAGCCGGCAGCGCTTCGGTCTACAGCACCGGCCTGATCGACCGCTGCTTCCGCGACGTCCACGTCGCCGCCGCGCACACCGCGCTGCATCCGTCGAACTACGAGGTCTGCGGCGCCGTCCTGCTCGGCCTGCCCCCGCCGAGGGTGCTGTAACTCCGTTCACCTCCCCCATATGACGGGAGAGGAGGAAAACTATTCCGGCTTCGGGACGTGGGCTTCCTGGATCACCGCGCGCCAGCGGACGATCTCGGAGGCGAGGAACTTCCCGTAAGCGTCAGATGTGCCGCCGACCGGCAGGAAGCCGAGATCGAGCAGCTTCTGGCGCATCGCCTCGTCCTGGAAGACCTGGTTCACGCCGGCATTGACCTTGGCGATGACGTCGGCCGGCGTGCCGGTCGGCGCGACCAGACCGAACGGCGTCGTCGCCTCGAGGCCCGGCAAGCCGGCCTCGGCCATGGTCGGCGTATCCGGTAGCAGCTTGAAGCGCTCGGTCGTGCCGATGCCGAGGCCGCGCAGCTTGCCGGCAGCCACCATCGCCGCGCCCGGCACGACCACGTCGGTGAACAAAGGCACGGTGCCCGCCATCACGTCGCGCATGGCGTCGGAGCTGCCCTTGTAGGCGACATGCTCCATCGGGATGCCGCTCTTCAGGCGGATCATCTCGCCCCACAGGTGCACCGAGCTGCCGGTGCCGACCGAGGCATAGGGGATCGGCGCCTTGACGGTCTTGGCGTACGCCAGCAGCTCCTTCACCGTCTTGTAGGGCGCGTCCATGCTGCAGGAGAACAGCATCGGCATGTCGACCGTGCGCACGATCGGCACGAAGTCCTTGTTGGTGTCGTAGGGCAGCTTGTCGTCGAAGGCGACGTTGGTCGAGAAGGTCGCGGGCGCGGTGAGCAG
The DNA here is from genome assembly GCA_036493235.1 of Reyranella sp. GTDB lineage: Bacteria > Pseudomonadota > Alphaproteobacteria > Reyranellales > Reyranellaceae > Reyranella. Next base: position 469 of record DASXQC010000427.1, on the reverse strand, counting down.
CGTGTAGCCGTCGGCCGGCGCCTTGGCGACCGCCTCGGTGCCGATGATGGTGCGGCCGCCCGCCTTGTTGTCGATCAGCACCTGCTGCTTGAAGAGCCGCGTCAGCCCTTCGGCGATCAGCCGCGCGCTGGTGTCGGTCGAGCCGCCGGGCGTGAACGGCACGACGATTCGGATCGGCCGCGACGGCCAGCTGTCGGCCCGCACCGCGGTCGTCATCAGCGCCGGCGCGGCCACGAACGCCTTCACCAGAGTGCGTCGCTTCATCGTCCCGTTCCCTTCCCTTGCCTTCAGATTCTTCGTTTCGGTCGTACACCAGAGATGAAATATTGTATACCAAGTGCATGAAGCACGTTTCGCACGACATCCGCCTCGTCCATCAGGGCAACAACCTGATCGGCGAGTGCCCGACCTGGAACGTCGACGAGCAGGCGCTCTACTGGGTCGATACGCGCGATCCCTTCATCCATCG
>DASXQC010000426.1:0-2728 GCA_036493235.1 Reyranella sp. | reverse complement strand
GCGGTAGGCGTCCTTGCGGTCGTCGACCACGAAGATCGTGCGCGAGGCGAGGATGCGCGGCTCGCGGCCCTTGAGCAGCGCCTCGAAATAGGCGTCGAGCATCGGATTCTGGATCGCGTCGAGCGGCATGAACGGCACGCGGGGATCGCGCGGCTGGGTACGCGACAGCATCAGCCCATCGCCCGCCGCGCCGGCGCGGCGCGAGCCCTCGACCGAAAAGGTCGCCTGCCAGATGCGATCAACCAAGGTCGGGCTCGACGGATAGAGCGTGTCGCCGCCCGGCAGCGTGCCGCCCGACCACGCGGTGCGCATCAGGTCGAGGTTCTCGTTCATCAGGCTGTGACGATCCTTGGCGTCGCGTCCGAAGGCGGTGAAGGCCGTGAGATTGCCGCCGGGCCCCACGCCGACCTCGAGGCGGTGGTTGCTGAGCAGGTCGAGCACCACCGCGTCCTCGGCCACGCGCACCGGCAATTCGAGCGGCAGGGTGACGATGCCGGTGCCGAGCCGGATGCGCGACGTCGCAGCCGCGGCATGCGTGAGGAACACGAACGGCGCGGGCAAGCCGCCTTCGGCTTCGTGGAAATGATGCTGCGCGATCCAGGCCGAATCAAAGCCACTCCGCTCCGCCTGCACGATCTGCGCCGTCGCCAACCGATAACGCTCGGCGGCATTGGTCTCGTCGAGCAGCCGAGTGAAGAACCCCAAACGCTTGGTCATCGCATCAAATTCGCCCAGAATGGGCCGCTCATGCAAGACAAAGCATATCTCATGCGTCCTGCTGTCGTTGGCTGGTATGATCTCTGCATAGTTCCTTCTGCACCGCGCCTTTCACGGTAGGAGGATGTGCTTTTCGCATGCGTTTTTTTGATGCGAACATTCTCTACCCAGGAGGGGGTCCGCCTGCCACTTTCTGCGCCCTCTCCAAAACGGGCGCCCGTGTCTTCAGGTTGTCGTGAGGTTATCCATGCCTGTGCTTCATCGTCGTTTTCTCCTCGGCGCGTCAGCCGCGCTGCTGCTGTCCCGGGCCGCGCAAGCCGAACCCGCCAAGGGTGAGCCGATCACCATGGGCGTCAGCGGCCCGCTGACCGGCCCCAACGCGCAGTACGGCGCGCAGTGGAAGCAGGGCTTCGACCTGGCGCTCGAGCAGATCAACAACGACGGCGGCATCAAGGGCCGGCCGCTCACCTACGTCTTCGAGGACACGCAGAGCGATCCCCGCCAGTCGGTGGCGGTGGCGCAGAAGTTCGTCGCTGACCCGAAGATCGTGGTCGAGCTCGGCGACTTCGCCAGCCCCGCCTCGATGGCCGCATCGCCGATCTACCAACGCGGCAAGCTGGTGCAATTCGGCTTCACCAACTCCCATCCCGACTTCACCAAGGGCGGCGACTACATGTGGAGCAACTCGGTCAGCCAAGCCGACGAGCAGCCGCTCAGCGCCGCCTATGCCGTGAAGCGGCTCGGCCTGAAGCGCATCGCCGTGCTGCACCTCAACACCGACTGGGGCCGCACCAGCAAGGATGTGTTCGTGAAGGCGGCCAAGGAGATGGGCGCGGAGATCGTCGCCACCGAGGGCTACTTGCCGGACGAGAAGGACTTCCGCTCGACCATCGTGCGCGTGCGCGATGCCAAGCCCGACGGCGTCATGCTGATGTCCTATTACGCCGATGCCGCGCTGATCTGCCGCCAGCTCAAGCAAGCCGGCCTCACGCTGCCGATCGTGGCGGCGAGCTCGGTCTATTCGCCCAAGCTGCTCGAGCTGGGCGGGGACGCGGTCGAGGGCGTGCACACCGCCTCACGCTATTTCCCCGAGGATACTCGGCCGCAGGTCCGCAACTTCGTCACCAACTTCAAGGCCAAGTACGGCAAGGAGCCGGACGCCTTCAATGCCTACGCCTACGACACGATCATGGTGATGGCCAAGGTGATGCGCGAGTTCGGCGCCGACCGGAAATCCATCCATGACGGCCTCGCCAAGGTGAAGGACGTGCCGAGCATCATCTTCGGCAAGGCGACGTTCGATCCCAAGACGCGCAGGGTCGACGGGGCAATGAGCGTCGAGCTGGTGGTCAAGGACGGCAAGTTCCAGCTCAACGAGCCTCAAGCGGCGGTACGCTGACCACGGTTTCGAATCTTGTCTTCCTGGATCGACTACACCGTCAACGGCATCATCATCGGCAACATCTATGCGTTGCTGGCGGTCGGCCTCGCCCTGATCTTCGGGGTGAGCCGGCTGATCAACTTTGCCCACGGCTCGGTCTATGTCGTGGGCGCCTATGCCGGCTTCCTGGCGGTCACCCATCTCGGCACGCCGCTGCCGGTCACGATCGTCATCGTGCTGGTGGTGGGCGCCTTGCTCGGCCTGGTGATCGAGCGCTTCGGCTTGCGGCCGTTGCAGGGTTACGCGCACATCGCGCCGCTGCTCGCGACCATCGGCATCAGCTTCGTGCTCGACCAGTTGGTGCAGCTTTTCTTCACGCCCGATCCGCGGGCGGTGCCGAGCTCGCTGCTGGAAGTTCGCTTCCAGATCGGCAGCGGCACGATCGGCGCGCTCGACCTGGTGATCGCAGGCATCGGCTTCACAAGTGCGGCCCTGCTCTACTATTTCCTGCGCTACACAAGGCTCGGCTGGGCGGTGCGCGCGACGGCACAGGATCGCGACGCGGCGCAGCAGATGGGCGTCGATGTCGACGCCGTGAACCGCACCGTCTTCGCCATCGCCTCGGGCCTC
>DASXQC010000425.1:0-7427 GCA_036493235.1 Reyranella sp. | reverse complement strand
CTGCCCGCACACCCCCTCCCCCACCTGCTGAATGACGCCCGCTGCCTTCGCCAGGCTCGCGCTGTCGTTCGAGGGAGCGATCCAGGGCGCGCATCACGGCACCACGGACTTTCGCGCCGGAACCGGCGGGAAGATCTTTGCTACACTGGGCTATCCCGATGCGGCGCACGGCATGGTCAAGCTGACACCGGACCAGCAGAAGATGCTGGTCGCCGCGGAGCCCGGGATGTTCGTGCCGGTAAAAGGTAAGTGGGGCCTGGGCGGCGCTACCAACGTGCGGCTGAAGGCGGTCGACGCGACGACGGCGCGCAGCGCGCTCGCGATGGCATGGCGGAATGCCGGTGAAGCCAGGCGCCGGCGGAAATGACTCTCACCGTCTCTCATGGGCTCTCGTCTCCCTGAGGCGCCCGCGTTCTCATGCGGGAATCAGTGCTCGATGATTATAAATTAATGATATACTATAGTGATGATGGACGAAAGGGCTTTCCGGTCAGTGCCATGAACCGGAAAGCCTTCCCCCGGCTCACTCCGGAACGCGACGCCAGAAGGGTTGGCGCTGGCGTGGCTTCTCGAGGATCGCCTCGTCGAACGGCGGCAGGGCAAAGCCGCCCGGTTGCAGGGGGCCGCCGCGCCAGCCGATCCGGCCGTGGACCCGAGAGTCGCCGTAGTAGGCGAGGTAGACCATTTCCAGCGCCGCGTTGAAGACGGCCGGATGGGCCGTCTCGAAGCGGGAGATCGCCTTGTCCTGATCGGCCCCCGGGAGCCCGGCGAACGTCGCGACCGGCAGGCTGCCCAACAGGGCGAGGAGCGCCAGGTGGAACGGCGGATGGGTGCCCGCCATCGCCTCGACCTGATCGAGCAGGCCCATCGAGCCGGCACCCGGCAGATCGTCGATCGGCGGCACCAGCCGGTCCATCACCGACTGCAGCACGGCGCGCTCGGCATCGGTCAGGGATCGCGCGGCGGTCATGCCGACCTCAGGTCGGCGCGGGCGCCGCGGATGTGATCGGCGATGCGCAGTGCCACCGCCTGGATCGTCGGGGTCGGATTGACGGCACCGCCGGTCACCAGGACGCTGCCGTCGACAATGAACAGATTGTCGACGTCGTGCGCCTGGCCGTTGCGATCGACCACCGAGCGTTTCGGGTCGTCGCCCATCCGGGCGGTGCCCATCAGATGCCAGCCGCCACCGCGCAACAGCGGCGTCGACATCACGGTGTGGGCGCCCGCGGCCCGCATAACCTTCTCGCCGTTCGCGACCGCGTGCTCGATCATCCGCGCCGAGTTCTTCGACACCGTGTAGGATACCTTGGGTGCGGCAATGCCATGGGAGTCCGTGAGCGTCGGATCGAGGGTGACGCGATTGTGCGCCTCGGGCAGGTCCTCGACGATCGCCGCGAGCAGGCCGGAATTGCCGAAGCGGCGGGCGAAATCGGCGTGGTGGCCCTGGCCCCATTTTGTCGGTGGCAGGGTGAAGCCGGCCGCCGTCCTGGCCGGCCCGGTGCTGCGGTTCATCTGGAAGGAATAGCCGCGCACGAAGCCGCGCGAGAGATCGGTTTCATAGAATTCCTGCGAGATCAGGATATTGCCGAGCGGTCCCTGCCAGGTCGGCGCGATGCCGTCGTCGAAGAAGCCGGTGATCATCGAATAAGGGTGGAACATCAGGTTGCGGCCGACTTGGTCGCTCGAGTTCGCAAGCCCGCCGGGATGCCGCTCGGACGCCGAGAGGAGCAGCAGGCGCGGCGTGCCGATGCCGTTGGCCGCCACGATCACGGCGCGGGCCGGCTGGAAGTGCGCCGTGCCGTCGCTGTCGAAGTAGCGCGCGCCGGTGGCGCGGCCGTCCGGTCCCGTGGTGATCTCGAACACGCGCGCGCCAGTGCGCAGTTCCACGCCGTTGGCTAGAGCGGCCGGCCAGTAGGTGACGTCGGTCGAGCCTTTCGACTTCAGGCGGCAACCCAGGCCGCACGGCCCACAGTTGTTGCAGGCGGCCCGCCCGCGGTAGGCCGTCGAAGTGATGTAGGAGTCGGACGGCCACCAATGCCAGCCGAGGCGATCGAAGCCGCGCGCGATCCGCTCGCCGTCCGGGCCGAGCGGCAGCGGCGGCATCGGCCGGGGCGAGCGCGGCGGATTGGCCGGATCGCCGGTGATGCCGGAACAGCCCATCCAGGCATCGTTCAGGTCGTAATAGGGCTCGAGATCGACGTAGCTGATCGGCCAGTCGTCGGCCACGCCGTCGAGGCTGCGCACCCTGAAATCCGACGGATGGAAGCGCGGCGTATGCGCCGTCCAGTGGATCGTGCTGCCGCCTACTGCGTTGAACATCAGCGGGCTGATCGCCGACTCCGCGTCGTTCACCGGGTAGTCTTCCGGCAGGCCGCGGACATTGGGATTGAAGTGGAAGTTCGAGGCGGCGCGGAACTCCCAATCGGCGAAACCCGGCGCGTACTCGTCGGGCTTCTGCCATTGGCCTTGCTCGAGGCACATGATCCTGAAGCCGGCATCCGAGAGGCGCCACGCCGCGGCCGCGCCAGAGGCGCCGGAGCCGATGATCAGGATATCGACGGCTGAGTCAGCCAAGCTCACATCCCCCCTTTTTCGACAGCGTGCCCGTGGCGCTGGGAAATTGAAACAGCGAAAGCGTTTTCGATCTGCGACAACAGGTGAATTTCGCGACGATGGACCCGCGCGGACCATCGTCGATTTGTCTACGCTGGCGGCCATCGCCGGAGGAACGCCATGACCATCGACATCGAACCGCTGCGCAAGACGCTGGGCACCAAGATCGAGGACGAGGACGTCGTCACCCGGGCGCCGCTCAAGGCGATGATCGCGACCTTCGACCGGCAGGAGAAGGCGCCGGAAGAGGGAGAGCCGATCGCGCCGGGCTGGCATCTCTGCTTCCTGCATTCCTACGCGCGGCCCGAGCAACTCGGCCGCGACGGCGCCGCCTTTACCGGCGGCGTGCTGCCCAAGATCCCGATGCCGCGGCGGATGTATGCGGGCTCGACCTTCACCTTCGACGGCGACATCCGGGTCGGCGACAAGCTCAGGCGCGAGATCGAGTTCACCGACATCCAGCTGCGCGAGGGCAGCACCGGCACGCTGGTCGTGACGACCCAGACGCGCCGCGTCTTCACGCCCCGCGGCCTCGCCCTGACCGAGGCGGCCAGCACGGTGTTCCGCGAGGATCCCAAGCCCGGCCAGAAGAGCGGCGTGCCGGTGCGCGAGGCCGCGCCGGCCGACGTGTCGTGGCGGCGCACCATCACGCCCAACCCGGTGATGCTGTTCCGCTACTCCGCGATCACCTTCAACCCGCACCGCATCCACTACGACCGCACCTACTGCCAGGAAACCGAAGGCTATCCCGGCCTGGTGGTGCATGGACCGTTCGCGCAGCAATGCATCTTCGACCTTCTGCGCGATTCGACTCCCGGCCGTAAGGTCAAGACCGTCGCCGTGCGCGCCCGCGCGCCGCTGTTCGACACCTCGCCATTCGACGTGATCGGCCGGTCGACCGCCGACGGCAAAGGCGCGGAGCTCTGGACGGTGACGCCCAAGGGTACGATTGCGGCCCAGGCAACGGCGACCTTCGCCTGAGGCGCGTCCTCATAACGGGAGCGCGCAACGCGGAGACGTCTGTGGAACAAGCTTCGCGAACGCGCGTTCTCTCGGATCGGAATGACGAGACATCGACTAGCTCTGATCCTCTTCATCGCTCTCGTCATCGGTGGCGGGCTCGCGATCGGTTATGTGACGGCGCCTGGTGAATGGTATGCCCACCTCGCCAAGCCGTCTTTCAATCCGCCAAACTGGGTATTCGCTCCCATATGGACCGTGCTCTATGTGCTCATCGCGGTCGCCGGCTGGCGAGTCTGGCGGCACGACGCAGCCAGCGGCGCGATGAAGCTATGGTGGCTGCAGCTCGGGCTGAACTTCCTGTGGTCACCTGTGTTCTTCGCCGCCCATAGGGTCGGGCTCGCCCTCGTCATCATCCTGTTGATGCTGGCCGCCATCATTGCTTTCATCGCCGTGTCGTGGCGGCAGGAGCGGGTCGCCGCATGGCTGTTGGTACCGTATGCGGCGTGGGTAGCCTTTGCCGCCACGCTCAACGGCTCGATCTTCGCGCTGAATTAAAGAGTCAACCGCGCACCACTCGCAGGCCCATGGCAGCCGATCGGCATTGAGGAGCCTTCATCCACAGCGGCCTCGACATCCGTCAGGCCGAACCGAGGTTTGCTGTCCGGAGAGCCACTGCGCCATGAATCTTCGGTCGGCTGGAGGTCCCGCAACCGATCCACGGCGAACCACATCCAGTGGCTCTGGCCCACGGTCAGGCCGCCATACTCGAAGGCAAAGACGATGTGCCTGCCCTTCTCATCGCGCCCGAGAGCGTGCGGAGCGAAGCGCACTCGGAACGCTACGTGGGTTCCGCTCAGACAGGCACGATCCCGGATCGCGCGCTTGATCGTGGCCGCGTTTACTGACGCCCGAGCCGACCGCTCGAGCTTGCCATGTTGCTGCATTTCCCAACTCCCAATCCCCGCGCCAACCGTAACGGGTAATCGCCCTTGTCGTGATCACGTATTCGTGCAACTCCACTGCAATTATGTGCCAATGTGTCACGGCTGGCCTTGCCAGCTCTTCTGCAGCTGAACGCGCTCGATCCGGCAGGTCAGGGCCGCGTCGTCCGGATAGCGTCGCCAAGCGGAAGAGGAAGTTGTGGGGCGCTTAAGGAAGCGATTTCTTCGCGTCGCTTTCGGCTTCGACCGCGATCCAGCCTCGAGAGCATCATCTCACGGCGTCGGCGGCAGCCGGGTCTTCGATGCCTGCGGCGATCCGCATGAGGGTCTTCATGCGCAGCCGATCTTCGGGACGTGCGTATAGCCACCACATCCCCTCGATGCTGAGCTTCGCGTAGTCCGGGTCCATCGCCTGCAAGCCCTTAAACACCGCCTTTGCCCGATCGATCTGACCCAAAGCCACGAGACAGGCCGCATGGACATCCTGCATCTGGATCATTTCAGGGCGAGTCTCGAGGGCACGCGATGCCCAGGCCGCACCGTCCGCGTAGCGCCGCGCACCGAGGTTCGCAAAGGCGAGCAGACCGAAATTGATGTAGCCCAGCGGGTCGCGCGGGCTCTGCCGCATGACCTGGTGCGCATGCTCGATCGAACGCTCGTGTTCGCCGATCGCCGCTTCAAGAGCCGCCATGACGCGCAGCGCTTCGATCTGGTTCGGGTTCAGTATGTGGGCCCGCCGGGCATCGGCTAACGCCTCAGCGTATCGGTCCATCTGCCGGCCGCGCAAAATGGCGAGCGACCGAAGGGCATAGCTGTGGGCATCGGCGGGATCGAGCTCGATCGCCCGTGTCGCCGCCTGCGTTGCCTTGCTCAGAACTTCCTCGCGGTCGATCCCCGTCCGCAGTAGCAGCAATCCGCCATGGGCGTAGGCCAGGGATTGGAGGGCGCGGACGCTGTGCGGATCAATGGCAAGGGCCTGCTCGGCCTCCCGGATCGCCTGCTCGATCAGCGACCGATCGCCTTTGCCCACCGCATCGAGCGCGTGGGCAAGTGCGCGAAGGGCAATCTCGTAGGCCGTCAGGTTCTCGGGACGTCGCCGCGCTGCATGAGTCCATTCAAAAGCATGGATCTGCGGTTCAATCGCCCCAACGATCGCCCGCGTGATCTCCTCCTGCACGGCGAAGATGTCCTCGAGGATGCGGTCATAGCGTTCGGCCCAGATGTGCCGGCCGTTGAGCGTGTCGACGAGCTGGCCGGTGACACAGACGTGGTTTGCGACCCGGCGAATGCTGCCTTCGAGCACGTAACGCGCGCCGAGCTCGCGCCCGATCTGCCTGATGTCGACTGCCTTGCCTTTGTAGCTGAAGCTCGAATTACGCGCGATCACAAACAGTGACTTGAAGCGCGAGAGCGCGACGATGATGTCCTCGACGATGCCATCTGCAAAATAGTCCTGATCGACGCTGAGGTTTTCGAACGGCAGCACTGCGATCGACGGCTTGCCTTCCAGCGCGGTCGATGGCGCCGAGCCCTCGACTGGGGCCGCGCTTGCCGCGAAGCCCGCCGGCACGAGCAGCCGGTAGCCGCGCCGGTGACGCGTCTCGATGAAGCGGGGCGCGCGCGCGTCGTCGCCGAGCGCCTTGCGCAGTTCCTGGATGCACGAGGTCAGGGCGTCGTCGCCGACCGCCTTGCCGTCCCAGACGCGCTCGATCAGCTCCTGCTTGGTCACGATCTGCATCGGGCGCTCAGTCAGCGCATGCAGCAACTCCGCGACGCGCGGCGGCAGCTTGATCGCCGTATCGCCGCGCCAGAGTTCGCCGGTGCCGGGGTCAAATCGGAAGTCCTCGAAGGCGACCAGCCGGAACGCCGGCGATTCCCCGGAACTGTGCCGGTTCTCCGCCATTACTTTCCGCTCCCTGCTCGCAAGACTGTCGCACTCGTATTGCAGCCGTTCAACCTCAACGAACGGATTCGACCATGAGCACCTACACCGGCCGCCGGCTGCCGATCCTTCTACTGGTCGTGGCTTCCTGCTTCCTTGGGCCGGGCGCTGTCCTTGCCGGGAAGGATGTCGACCGACAATCGGATAGCGTCTGCGGAGATGATGCCTTCCAAGCCATTCCCATGTTCGGCAATGGTGACGTGCTGCCCAAGGAAGGAGCATTCATGCTTACCTTGCAGCCAGTGGCTGACATCGTCCTGCCGATCCAGCCGAAGGAGGGACTCGCGACGGGCTATGGCGCTGTCGTGACGCTCGAGACTGTGGCAGCGGGCCGTTACGCCATCGTCCTGTCGCGTGACGCCAGGCTCGACGCTGCACAGCAACGTCCGTTTCAGGTCCTTCCGGTGACAGGATGGACGGCAGGAGCCGGCTGCCTGGTGGTTGCCGAGATTCGCGCAGAGACCGGCTCGCTCACGCTGCAGGTCAGCGGGGTCGCAATCCCGACGATCATGGTTGCGATCGTCAAGCTTCCCGATGATGGGGGCTATCCTGGGCGTGCCCGCTACCAGGATCGGATCGGCCACCCGATGCCAGGAGCCGGAAGGACGTGACCGCGCGCTGTCGCACAAACTCGATCCTGTCAGCGACTGCTGTCCCGGTGGCCGATACGCTACAAGGAGAGCGTCGCAAGAAGCTGGAATGGAGGATGCGGTGGGGCGCGAGCGGATCGTCACTGTCAACGACAGGATGCAGCGCGGCTATCGCTATGCCTTGTCGGCGCCCACCGGCCGTAACTTCGATCCGGGCTTCGAGCCACAGCTCGCGCCGGCCGAGATGCTTCGGCTCGGCGTGTTCGGCGGCAAGTACATGACCGATTGCCGGAAGGAATTCCCGGCGAGCTGGTTCACGAAGGCCAAGCTGTCGCCGCAGGGCCGCGATCCCGAGCTCAACTACTTCCACGTCGA
>DASXQC010000424.1:0-2296 GCA_036493235.1 Reyranella sp. | reverse complement strand
CAGCAGGGCGAACCCCAATCCGCCCGTGACCGCGAGCCGCCACGCCCAAGCATAGAGGCGCGTGCGTTGCGCCACCACAGCGCCCAGCCGCACGACGACATCCTTGTCGATACCCGGGGCCGCATCGAAGAACCCGCGCGCCACGCTGATCACCGGAAAGGCGAAGCCGCAGCTCACCACGCTCAGCACAAGGCTGATATGCCCGACCGCAAAGCCCAGTGCCTTGATGATCGGCCGCGCCTGCGCGAACGGATCGGCGCCCGCGACCACGACGAGGTAGGCGAGAGCGGCGACGACGATGGCGTTGAATCGCAGCAATGCTGAAGTCTTGGAATCGAGCACGTTCAGCATGGCTGACAGCCGGTCCCAGGCCTGAACGAGCGCCCTGTCCTCCGGCGTACCGTCGATCGCCTGAAGGCGGGCCAGCGTGAGTGCCTGCCGGTCAGGCGTCATCCGCGCAGGGCCTTGATGTTGGCGGCATACTTCGACGGCCCGCCAGTGAACACGCCTGTGCCAGCGACCAGCGCATCGGCGCCGGCGGCGAGGCATTGCTTCGCCGTCTCCGGATTGACGCCGCCATCGACCTCGAGATCGATCGGCTTGCCCAGCGCGTCGATCGCCTTGCGCAACGCGGCGATCTTGGCGAGTTGGCTTTCGATGAAGGCTTGGCCGCCGAAGCCCGGGTTGACGCTCATCACCAGTACCAGGTCGATGTCGCCCAGCACGTATTCGATCGCCGAGAGCGGCGTCGCCGGATTGAGCACGCAGCCGGCGCGCTTGCCGCTGTGCTTAATGAGCTGGATGGTGCGATGGAGATGCGGTCCCGATTCGGGATGCACCGAAAGCGTGTCGGCGCCGGCATCGACGAAGGCCGGGATCAACGGATCGACCGGTGTCACCATCAGATGGACGTCGAACAGCTTCTTCGTGTGCTTGCGCAGCGCCTTCACCACCACCGGCCCGATGGTCAGGTTGGGCACGAAGTGATTGTCCATCACGTCGACATGGATCCAGTCGGCGCCGGCGGCATCGACCGCCTCGACTTCCGCGCCCAAGGCGGAGAAGTCGGCGCTCAGGATCGACGGCGCGATTCGGACGGGCTTCTGCGGCATGCGATCAGTTCCCCCTCAGGTCCCCTATCACGTCCCCGGCCGGGTCGGTGCTTCCCAGCCCTTGCGGCGAAATGGATTGGTCGGGAAGGTCCCCAGCATCTTCAGTTCGTCGGAGAAGAAACGCAGCTCCTCCATCGCCAGCTGCAGGCCGCGCTGGTCGGGATGGCCCTCGACCTCGGCATAGAATTGCGCCTGCTCGAAATGCGCGCCGCTGAGATAGCTTTCGAGCTTCACGATGTTGACGCCGTTGGTCGCGAAGCCGCCCAACGCCTTGTAGAGCGCGGCCGGCACGCTCTTCACCCGGAACAGGAAGGCCGTCATGCAGCGCGCGGTGCGGAGGTCGGGCCGGGCTTCCTCGCGCGAGAACACCAGCATGCGGGTGGTGTTGTGGTCGGCGTCCTCGATGTTCTTGGCCAGCACCCTGAGGCCATAGATGCGCGCGGCGAGCGAGGAGGCGATGGCACCGACGCTCTTGTCGCCCTCCTCGGCGATCTCGCGCGCCGCCCCTGCCGTATCGGCGTGGACCAGCGGCTGGATGCCGTGCTTCTTCAGGAAGTTGCGGCACTGCGACAGCGCCTGGACGTGGCTCTTGGCGGTCTTGATGCCCTTCAGCGTCACGCCCGGGAGCGCGACCAGGCAGTGCTCGACCCGCTGGAAGTGCTCGGCGACGATCTTCAGCTTGGTGTGCGGCAGGAGGCTGTGCAGGTCGGCGACGCGGCCGGCAACCGAGTTCTCGACCGGGATGATGGCGAGCTCGGCCTTGCCGGCCTGGACCGCGCCCATGGCCGCTTCGAAGGTCGGGCACGGCAGCGTCGTCATGTCGGGAAAGGCCGCATGGCAGGCCATGTCGGAATTGGCGCCCGGCTCTCCCTGATAGGCGATGGTGTTGCCGGCCTTGGCCCTCGTTTTTGCCCCCGCTCGTGCCTTGGCCATTTTTCTTGGTGCTCCCCGAAAAGCCCGAAAAACCTTGCAAATTCCGGGGCTTGCGACGTTCCGCCGCGCGAATGCCGCGGCCCCGATGGAATACTACTGACCCGCCGGGCGTGCTACAGCAAGGCCCGAAAAAAGCTGTTCCGGGGCGAGATTTCAATGGCGTCTTTCAACACGATGGCGGGCTGCTTCCTGGCCTCCGCGCTGTTCGCGATGGTGATCGGCAAGGTGTCGAACGCACTCGTGGACCCGCA
>DASXQC010000423.1:0-1845 GCA_036493235.1 Reyranella sp. | reverse complement strand
TCCCGTTCGTGGCCCATGACACGCCCGCCCAGGTGCTGGCTGCAGTGCGCTCCAATCCCAGCACGCTGGGCGTCGTCCCGGCGCCGATCGAGGCCGACACCGCACCGTGGTGGCCGCTGCTGTCGGGGCGCGATGCGACGCTGCCAAACGTGGTGGCGCGGCTGCCTTTCCTGCGCATGCCCAACGCGCGAGCGCGCGGCATCTCCGCCTTCGTGCTGGCGCGCATGGAGCCGGAGGAATCGGGCGACGACCGCACGCTGATCGCGATCGAGGCCGACACCGGCGTGAGCCGCAACCGCATCGCGGGCGTCCTTGTGAAAGCAGGCCTGCCGTCCTTCACGTCGGCGCTGGACCGCGTCACCGGCGCGGTGCATCACTATCTGCTCGAGCTGCCGGGCTTGATCGCCGACAGCGACAAGCGCCTGGTCGAGCTCGAAGCGGCGCTGGGCATGAAGGACGGGCGCGTGGCAGCGATCGGCGCCTATGCCGTTCCGGCCGACCTGCGCCACTGACCAAACTGAAACAGGAGAACTGCCATGAGCGCGCCAAACCCGCGGCCAGGCATCATGAACATTGCGCCCTATGTGCCGGGCAAGGATTCGGTCGAGGGCAAGGAGACCATCGCCAAGCTCTCTTCCAACGAGGGCGCGCTCGGTCCCAGCCCCAAGGCAATGGCGGCCTACGCCAAGGCGGCCGCCGAGCTGCACCGCTATCCCGACGGCGATAGCAGCAAGCTGCGCACCGCGATCGGCCGGCATTACGGCCTCGATGCCAAGCGCATCGTGTGCGGCACGGGCTCAGACGAGCTCCTGAACCTCCTGGTGCGCGCCTACTGCGGCCCAGGCGACGAGCTCCTGTACAGCCGGTTCGGCTTCCTGATGTATCCCATCAATGCGCTGGGCGTGGGCGCCTCGCCGGTCGCAGCGCCCGAGACGGACTATCGCGCCGACGTCGATGCACTGCTCGCCAAGGTGAGCAACAAGACGCGCGTCTTGTGCCTCGCCAATCCCAACAATCCGACCGGCAGCTATCTCACCAAGGACGAGGTGCGGCGCCTGCATGCCGGCTTGCCGGCGAGTGTGCTGCTGGTGATCGACGCGGCGTACGCTGAATACGTGAGCCGCAACGACTACGAAGCGGGCGTCGAGTTGGTCGACCAGGCCGACAACGTCGTCATGACCCGCACCTTCTCCAAGATCTACGGCATGGGCGGTCTGCGGCTTGGCTGGATGTACGGCCCGGCCGGCATCGTCGACGCGATGAATCGGCTGCGCCAGCCCTTCAACGTCAACCTCGCGGCACAGGCGGCGGGCGTTGCCGCACTCGAGGACATCGCGCACACCGACGCCAGCCGCACCAACAACGACATCTGGTTGCCGTGGCTCAGTCGCGAGTTGGCTCAGCTCGGCTTCACGCCGTTGCCCAGCGTCGGCAATTTCGTTCTGGTCGGGTTCGGCTCGCGTGAGCGAGCGGTGGCGGCCAACGACTGGCTGATGAGCGACGGGCTGATCCCGCGCCTCGTGGCGGGCTACGGCCTGCCCGAGCATCTGCGCATCACCATCGGCACGGAGGCCGAGGTGAAGGCGGTTCGCGAGTCGCTCGCGAAGTTCGCCGCCAAGCAATGAGCAAGCCTTTGTTCGACAAGCTGGCGCTGATCGGCATCGGGCTGATCGGCGGCTCGATCGCTCTCGCGGCACGGCGCGGGGGCTTTGCCAAACAGATCGTTGCCGCGACGCGACGCGCCGAAACCGCGGAGGCTGCGAACCGGCTGAAGCTGGCCGATCACTGCGGCACCGACCTCGCCACTGCCTGCGAGGGCGCCGATCTCGTGATCGTCTGCACGCC
>DASXQC010000422.1:0-10326 GCA_036493235.1 Reyranella sp. | reverse complement strand
ATTTACCGCCAGTTGGAGGGTACGGGCCTATAACCCGCTACCGAGTTGGGACAAATATAGGGGCTGCGGAGGTCAAAGCAATGCCGCCAACTCATGACAATCGCGTGCATGGAGACGCGGCGGGAATTCCCGCAACCGTTCTGACATGATCTCAACGCTGCCGAAATAAACCGGCAAAACCCCCGCGGCATGAGCACATTTCAGATCGCCCGGAGTGTCTCCGACCATCCACACGCTGTGATCGGGCGCAATTCCCGTGCCATCCAGGGCAAGAAAGATCGGATCGGGCGCAGGCTTGTCGCGCTCGGCATCCCGGGCACCGACCGCGCGGACGATCCAGCGGTCCCAGCCCAGGTACTTCAGCTCGGCCCGCAGATTGTCACCCATCTTGTTGCTCACCACGGCGACATAGCAACCTAGTGAAGCCGCGCGCTCCAGCAGACGTTCTGCACCCGGCAGCGGCCGAAGTTTCTCGAGGTGGATTCGACGAAAGGTCTCGTAGAAGACTTCCTCAGCGCGACCGGCCTCGGCGCCGAACAGGATCGGGAAATGGTCGCGCAGCGAACCGTGGGCGCGGTCACGCACCTCCTGATCGGTCCAGGGTGTGCGTCCGAGTGCCATGAAGGTGCTGCGATAGCACTCGACGATGGTCGGCCAGGTATCGACCAGCGTGTTATCCCAGTCGAACAGGACCGCCCTCGGTCGCTCGAGGTCGGCCGGTCTCACGTGACCGGCTCACCCTGATCGGCGAAGCGGACATATTCCTCGCGCAGGCGCCGCGCGGTCGGGCCGACCTTGCCGTCGCCGACCTTCTCGCCGTCGATCTTCACCACGGGTGTCACGAACGACGTGGCACTGGTGATGAACGCCTCCTTCGCCTTCCTGGCCTCAGCCAGGCTGAACGGGCGTTCGACGAGCTTGAGCTGCAGGTCGCCGGCGATCTTCTTCAGACTGCCGCGGGTGATGCCGGCCAGGATGCCGTTGTCGGTCTGGCGCGTGATCAGCTCGTCGTCGGAGGTGACGATCCAGGCGTTGGTCGAGGCGCCTTCGGTGATGCAGCCGTTGTCGTCGATCAGCCACGCCTCGTAGGCGCCGCTCTCGCGCGCTGCCTGCTTGGCGAGCACGTTGGGCAGCAGCGCGACCGTCTTGATGTCGCAACGCTCCCAGCGGATGTCGCGCTGGCTCTTCACCGCGACGCCCGGCCCCGGATCGGCGCCGAGGTGCTTGGTGTTCTTGGTGGTCAGCACCAGCGCCGGCTTGACCGGTGTCGTCGGGAAGCCGTGATCGCGCCGCGCCACGCCCCGCGTCACCTGCATGTAGATCAGCCCGTCGCGCAGGCGATTGCGTCGCATCAGCTCGCGCATGATGAAGCCCAGCGCCGGACGCGACACCGGCCAGCCGATGCGCAGCTCGCCCAACGAACGATCGAGCCGGTCGATGTGCGGCACCTCGTCGATCATCTTGCCGTCGCGCACGCCCACGACCTCGTAAACGCCGTCGGCCAGTTGATAGCCGCGATCCTCGATGTGCACGCTTGCGTCGCGATGATCGACGTAGCGTCCGTTGACATAGGCATAACGCGCCATAACGCCCTCTTCTGCTCAGGCCGCCGTTTCGGCGGCGCCGCCCTTCTCTTCACTGGCCTTTTCTTCGCCGCCATGCAGGCCAAGCGACTTCAGCTTGCGGTGCAAGGCCGAGCGCTCCATGCCGACGAACGTCGCCGTGCGCGAGATGTTGCCGCCGAAGCGGGTAACCTGCGCGAGCAGGTACTCACGCTCGAACACCTCGCGCGCGTCGCGCAGCGGCAGCTGCATGATCTCGCCGCCGCGCTCCCAGCGCAGCACCGACGGTGCGTCCTCGCTGACGTCGTTGGGCAGCACGTCGGCGCGGATCGGCCCGCCGCCCGCCGGCGCCAGGATCAGCAACCGCTCGATGACGTTGCGAAGCTGGCGGATGTTGCCCGGCCAGTCGTGCCCTTGCAGCGCCGCCAGCGTGTCCTCGCCCAGCGGCCGGGTCGGCAGGCCGGTCGCGTCGGCGACGCGCCGCAAGAGATCGGTCCCCGTCTCCGGAATGTCCTCGCGGCGCTCGGCAAGCGACGGTACGCGCAGCGACACCACGTTCAGGCGATGGAACAGCTCCTCGCGCACGCGGCCGGCGGCGATCTCCTCCAGGAGATTATGCGAGCTCGAGGCGAGCACACGCACATCGACCTCGACCCGCGTCTTGCCGCCGTCGCGCAGGTAGGACTGCTCCTGCAGCAGGCGCGCCAGCCGGCTCTGCAGTGCGAGCGGCAGGTCGGCTACCTCTTTCAAGAGGAGCGTCCCGCCATGCGCCAGCTCGAAGGCGCCGGAGACACGCAGGTCGCCGTCGGTGGCCGTGTCGGTACCGAACAGCTCGATCTCCAGCCGCTCGGCCGGCAGGGTCGAGCAGTTCACCACGACGAACGGTCCGCCGGCGCGCTTCGATCCCTGGTGGATCAGCAGCGCCACCGTTTCCTTGCCCGCGCCCGAGGCGCCCGTGATCAGCACACGGCTGCCGGTCGGCGCCACGCGCTCGATCTGCGTGCGCACGCTGGCCGCCTCGCTCGAGGAGCCGACGAAGCCCACCTCGCCGCCCGCGCGCCGACGCAGGGTCTCGTTCTCGCGCCGCAGCCGATCGGCCTCGACGGCGCGGTCCACCACCAGCAGCAGCCGATCGGCCTTGAAGGGCTTCTCGATGAAATCGTAGGCACCGCTCTTGATCGCCGACACCGCGGTGTCGATCGTGCCGTGGCCGCTGATCATCACCACCGGAAGCGGCCGCTCTTCGCGCCGGATCACCTCGAGCAGCTGCAGGCCGTCGAGCTCGCTGCCCTGCAGCCAGACGTCGAGGATCACCAGCGCCGGCCGGCGCTGGCGTACGGCATCGATCGCCTCGGTGCTGTTGTGCGCACGGCGAGCGGTGTGTCCTTCGTCTTCCAGGATGCCCGCGATCAACGTGCAGATATCGCGTTCGTCGTCGACGATGAGAATATCGTGGCCCATGTCTATTCTAACATGTCTCTTCTAAGCCGCCCGCCGAGGGTTGCGGGTCATTGTGCGGCGGTCGCTTGGAGCGGCACCGACGCGATCTCCTTCGCGTCGCGCCGGAATACCAGACTGATGCGGGCCCCGCCACCCTCGCGGTCCTCGAGTGTCAACAGCCCGCCATGGTCCTCCATGATTTTTTTTACGATCGCGAGACCGAGGCCGGTGCCCTTGCTGCGCGTCGTCATGTAGGGCTCGGTCAGCCGCTCACGACCCTCGACCGGCAGACCCTTGCCGTTGTCCTCGACGACGATGCGCACGGTCGCGCCGTCATCCTTCAGGCTGAGCGAAATCTCGCCCGGCTGGAGGACGGCACCGTTCTTGGCTTCGCGCCCTTCGATCGCCTCGGCGCCGTTCTTCAGGATATTGGTGAGGACCTGGCTCACCTGGCGACGGTCACAGATCAGCGGCACCGCATGATCGGGCAGATCGACATGATAGCGCAGGCCGGGATTGCCGCTGCGCTGCAGGAACAGCGCCTGCTGGCAGAGCTCCTTGGCGTCCTCCGGCTGCACGGTCGGGCGCGGCATGCGGGCGAACGAGGAAAACTCGTCGACCATCCGGCCGATGTCGCCGACCTGGCGGATGATGGTTTCCGTGCAGATCGAGAAGGTGTCGGGGTCGTCCTTGATCTGCTTCAGGTAGCGGCGCTTGAGGCGCTCGGCTGAGAGCTGGATCGGTGTCAGCGGATTCTTGATCTCGTGCGCGATGCGGCGCGCGACGTCGCCCCACGCCGCCATGCGCTGCGCCGACATCAGATCGGTGACGTCGTCGAAGGTCACGACCGAGCCTGCATCCGACGCCGCGCTGATGCGCACCAGCAGGATGCGGCGCGTCCCGCGCTGCAGGATCTCGATCTGGCCCTGGGTCAGCCGGTCGGGCCGCTCAGCGGCCTGTGCGACCAGCGGCGCCAGCTGGGGCATCACGTCGATCAGCTGCCGTTCGAGCACGCCGTCCTCGGGCAGTGACAGCAGCTCCAGCGCCGAGCGGTTGGTGCGGGTAATGATGCCGGTGCCGTCGACGCTCAGCACGCCTGCGGAGACGCCGGCCAGCACGGCGTCGGTCAGCCGGCGGCGAGTGTCGAGCTCCTTGTTCGCCTCGATCAGCTCGCCGCGCTGCTGCTCGATCTGGCTGGCCATGCGGTTGAACGAGCGCGCGAGCTGGCCGAGCTCGTCGTTGGGTGGCCCCTCCTCAACGCGCACCGACAAATCGCCGCCGCGCATCTGCTCGGCCGCCGCCATCAGGCCGCCGATCGGCGCCGTCAGCCGGGTCGCGAACAGCACCGCGAGCGATGCCGCCGCCAGGAGCATCAGGAAGGCGATCGCGCCGCAGACCACGAACACGATCATCTGGCCGCGCTCCAGCCGCGATTCGATCTGGGCGTAGAACTGGCCGGCCTGCGCGATGCTCTTGATGTAGTCGACGACCCGCAGATCGACTGCGTGGCCGGTGACCAGGAAGTACGGCTCGCCGATGAACAGCTGCATGACGAAATAGGCGCCGCGCGGCGAATCCATCTGGGTCGGGCTGGCGGCGTTGACGGCCTGCCAGAGAGCCTGCTGGCTCGGAATCGGATTGGCAATCGGCTCGGCACCCGGTGCGATGGCGCGGGCGATCACGCCCTTGTCGGCGTGCACGATGATTGCCTCGATCATCGACGGCCGGCCCTCGAGCAGGCGCTGCAGGGTTTCGGTCAGTGCCGGAGCGTCGTTCAGGACATCGATGCCCTGCTTCTGCAGCGGCGCCGAGATGGCATAGATGTCGCTGGAGATCTCGGTCTCGCGCGCCCGGCGGACCGGCTCGCCGATCGCGCGCGCCGCCTCGAAGGACGCCTGCGCAGGCTTCACCACGTATTCGGTGAAGTTCACGAACACCAGCGCCAGGATGATCGCGACGACCAGCGTCGGCAGCACGGTGAAGCCGCTGCACAGCAGCACCAGCCGCATGTGCAGACGCGAGCCGGCCGCGCCGCGCTTGCGATCGAGCCAGATCTGGGTGATGCGGCCGGCCAGCATCGCCGCCAGCGTCAGCACGATCACCAGGTCGAAGATCAGCAGCCCGGTCATCCAGCCGCGCGTGCCGAAATAGCCCGGCACGAGGTTGGCCATCCAGGCGTAAGTCGCGGTACCGGCCAGGATCGCGAGCACGACCAGCGTGATGGCAGCGATGCGGCCCGTCAGGCTGCGGCCGATGCTGCTCATGCGGTCGCCAAAGCGGGGGGCGCTCAGCGAGATCGTCAATTCAAGTCACCCGCCTCGGCGGACCTGCGGCGTGCGAACCACGGGGACGTCGAGGTCCTTGATCTTCTTGCGCAACGTGTTGCGATTGAGCCCCAGGAGACGGGCCGCGCGCAACTGGTTCCCGCGCGTTGCCCCCAGCGCCAGGGAGAGCAGCGGCCGCTCGACCTCGGAAATGACACGATCATACATGCCGTCCGGCGGTAGCCGGTCGCCATGGGCGGCGAACAGCGCCTGCAGATGGCGATCGACCGCATCGGTCAGCGTGAGGTCGCTCGCATCGTGGCCGTTGGCGGCGGGCTCCGGCTCGGGCGCCAGGATCGCGTCGGCCAACTCGTTCTCGACGGTCTCGAGGTTGATGACCTCTTCCGAGTAGAGCGCCGACAGGCGGCGCACCAGGTTCTCGAGCTCGCGCACATTGCCCGGCCAGCGATGCTGCCGCAGCCGCGCCATCGCGTCGGGCGACAGCACCTTGGTCGGCAGGCCGTCGGCAGTGGCGGCGCGCAGGAAGTGGTTGGTGAGCTCGGGGATGTCGTCGAGCCGCTCGCGCAGTGGCGGCAGGCGGATCGGCACCACGTTCAGGCGATAGAACAGATCCTCGCGGAACAGGCCCTGCTGGATCGCCCGGCGCAGGTCGCGATGAGTCGCCGCGACGATGCGGACGTTGGCCTTGATCGGCGCACGGCCACCGACCGTCATGTACTCGCCTTCCTGCAGCACGCGCAGCAGGCGGGTCTGCGCCTCGGGCGGCATGTCGCCGATCTCGTCCAGGAACAGCGTGCCGCCGGACGCCTGCTCGAACTTGCCGGCCGAGCGCTGCACCGCGCCGGTGAAGGCGCCGCGCTCGTGGCCGAACAGCTCCGATTCGATCAGCTCGCGCGGGATCGCCGCCATGTTGAGCGCCACGAACGGGCCTTTGCGGCGCTTGCCGTAGTCGTGCAGCGCGCGCGCCACCAGCTCCTTGCCGGTGCCGGACTCGCCCGTGACCATCACGGTGAGGTCGGTCGCCATCAGGCGCGCGAGCGCGCGGTATATTTCCTGCATCGCCGGCGATCGGCCGATCAGCGGCAGACGCTCGCCCTCCTCCGGCGGATGCTGGCGCGGCACCGAGGCCGCCGGGGCCGACAGCGCACGATTGACCACCGAGACCAGCTCGTTGAGGTCGAACGGCTTGGGCAGGTACTCGAACGCGCCGCGCTCGGTCGCGCGCACCGCAGTGAGCAGCGTCGACTGCGCGCTCATGACGATGATGCGCAGGTCCGGTCGGAGCTTGCGGATGCGCGGCACGAGGTCGAGACCGTTCTCGTCGGGCATCACCACGTCGGTGATGACGAGCTGGCCCTCGCCCTCCTGCACCCACTGCCACAGCGTGGCGGCCGCGCCGGTGCTGCGCACGGTATGGCCCTGGCGGCCGAGCGCCTGGTGCAGGACGGTGCGGATCGCGCGGTCGTCGTCGGCAATGAGGATGGTAGTGCCGGAGCTCATGAGTGCGCTGTCATGGATGGGCGGGGGACTGCTGCAACGGCAGCATGACTCGGAAGATGGTGCGACCGGGCTCGCTGTCGTATTCGATCGCGCCGCCATGGTCGTTTATGATCTTGGCGACCAATGCAAGACCGAGGCCAGTGCCGGTCGGCTTGTTGGTGACGAAGGCATCGAACAGGTGGCTACGGATCTCGTCGGACACGCCGCGCCCGTTGTCGCGCACCGACACGACCAGCGGCAGGTTCACGCGCGCCTGCTGGCCGGGCACCGCCAGACGCAGGCCGTGCTTGTAGGCGGTCGACAGCTCGATCTCGCGCTCGCCGTCGCCCGGCACCTCGCAGGCGTTCTTCACCAGGTTCAGGAACACCTGAATCAGCTGGTCGCGATCGCCGAACACGTCGGGCAGCGACGGGTCGTAACTCTCGACGAAGCGCACATTCTTGCCGAAGCCATTGGCCGACAGGCGGCGCACGTGGTTCAGCACCTGGTGGATGTTGATTGGCCCGCGCTCGATCGGCCGGCCGTCGGCGAAGGCCTCCATGCGGTCGACCAGCGCGACGATGCGGTCGGTCTCCTCGCAGATCAGGTTGGTGAGCTCGCGCTCCTCGGTCGGCACCGACTGCTCGAGCAATTGCGCAGCGCCGCGGATGCCGGACAGCGGGTTCTTGACCTCGTGCGCCAGCATGGCGGCAAGCGCGCTGACCGAGCGGGCGGCGCTTCGGTTGGACATCTGCCGGTCGATGCTGCGGGCGATCGACTGCTCGGTTAGCGACACCGCGACCAGCCCGTCGCTCTCCACGATCGGCGAGAGCCGGAGCGCGCAGAAGCGGTTGCCGATGCGCGGCGAGCTCAAGGTCACGCCGTTCTCGGCGACCGCGCCGCCGCTCGCCAGCACCTGCTCGAGCAGCGAGAAGAGCGGCGAGTCCTCCGGCACGAACTCGACGAGCGGATGACTCACCAGGCGCGCCCGGCCGACGCCGAAGAACTGCTCGGCCGACAGGTTGGCGTAGTGGATCGTGGCGTTGCCATCGACCACCACCACCGCCTCCGACAGCGAATCGAGGATGGCGCTCGAGAACTGATCGCTGGTTTCCGCGCGACGAAGCGTGCGAACGGCCATCAGGCAGCCTGGCGCTCGACCGCGGGCAGGAAGAACGTCGCGAGCAGCGCACGCACCTTGTCCGCTTCGATCTCGCGATTCACGGCGGCGCGGAACTCGGCCGAGGCCGGCAAGCCCTTGGAGTACCAGCCGAGATGCTTGCGCGCCATGCGCACGCCGGTCTCGCTGCCGTAGTGCTCGAGCATCGCCTCGAAGTGCGTGCGCACGGCGGTGTACTGCTCGGCGATCGTCGGATCGGGCAGGCGCTCGCCGGTCCGCAAGTAGTGCATCGCCTGCTTCAGGAACCACGGCCGGCCGTAAGCGCCGCGGCCGATCATGATGCCGTCGGCGCCCGACTGCTCGAGAGCCTGGTCGACGTCGTCGAGCGTCTCGATGTCGCCGTTGGCGATCACCGGCAGCGTGGTCGCAGCCTTTACCTCGCGGATAAAGCTCCAGTCGGCACGGCCGTCATAGAACTGGCAGCGCGTGCGGCCATGCACGGTCAGCAACTTGATGCCGCACTGCTCGGCGATGCGCGCGAGGTTGGGTGCGTTGCGGCTGTTGGAATCCCAGCCGGTGCGCATCTTGAGGGTCACCGGCAGCTTCACCGCCTTCACGGTGGCCTCGAGGATCTTCGCGGCATGCACCTCGTCGCGCATCAGCGCCGAGCCGGCATGGCCGTTCACGACCTTCTTCACCGGGCAGCCAAAGTTGATGTCGATGATGGCGGCGCCCCGGTCTTCGTTCAGCCTGGCGGCGTCGGCCATGACCTCGGGCTCGCAGCCGGCCAGTTGGACCGACATCGGGAACTCTTCCGGCGAGTTCTTGGCCATCAGCAGCGTCTTGCGGTTCTCGCGTACCATCGCGGCCGAAGCGATCATCTCGGACACGACGAGCCCTGCCCCGTCCCGCTTCACCATCTGGCGGAAGGGCATGTCGGTGACGCCCGACATCGGCGCCAGGATGACGGGGTCGTCAATCCGCACCGGACCGATTTCAACAGGACGAAGACGGGTTGAAGTTTGCATACTCTGATCAGTTTATAGGCAACTTGTGCAGTGCACAAATTATGAGCGAGGAATAGCGGGTCCCGCGGACGGCTGCAAGGGTCGGAAGCCAATGATATCTAGGACTTCCATGTCGACCTGCACGGCCCTGATCGTCGCGGCTGGCCGGGGCAGCCGGTTCGGCGGCCCCCTGCCCAAGCAGTATGCCCTGCTGGCCGGCCGGCCAGTCCTGCGGCACACGCTCGAAGCGTACCGATCCGCCCCGAAAATCAACAACTTACGAGTGGTGATCGCCGACGGCGACGAGCCCCACTACGCGGCCGCCGTGGTAGGCCTCGACCTGCCCGGGCCCGTCATGGGCGGGGCGAGCCGCCAGCAATCGGTCCTGAACGGGCTCGAGGCGTTGGCCGGCGAGGCGCCGGACTTCGTGGCGATCCACGACGCCGCCCGGCCCTTCGTCCGGCCTGTGGATATTGCGACCTGCCTGGAGGCCGCCGCGACCCCGGGGATCGACGGCGCGGTCCTGGGCGTTCGCCTGTCCGACACCGTCAAGCGGACGGGCAGCGACGGAGCAGTCGTCGACACGATCCCGCGCAGCAACCTCTGGCGGGCGCAGACGCCGCAGATCTTCCGGTACAAGGCGCTGCTGACGGCGCATCGCGATGCAGCCGTGCTCGGCCAGTCCGAGGCGACGGCGCTGACCGACGACGCCGCCGTGGCAGAACGCGCAGGATTGAAGGTGGTGATGGTCGAAGGCAGCGAGGGTAACCGCAAGATCACCACGGCCGAGGATCTTCGGATCGCGATGGAGACCCGCACGGCGTTCGGCTTCGACGTGCACGGCTTCGGTCGAGGCGACTCTGTCATGCTGGCCGGCATCGCCATCCCGCACACGCACACCCTCGCCGGCCATTCCGACGCGGATGTGGCGCTGCATGCCCTGACCGATGCCGTGCTGGGCACGATCGGCGCCGGCGATATCGGCAAGCACTTCCCGCCGTCCGATCCGCAATGGCGCGGCGCCTCGTCCGACCGCTTCTTGCATCACGCGGTCGAACTGCTGTTGGCGCGCGGAGGCCGCATCGTGCATCTCGATCTCACGCTGGTGTGCGAAGCGCCGAAGATCGGCCCGCATCGCGATGCCATGGTGGCCAGCATCGCCCGCATCGTCGGCGTCGATCCCGACCGCGTCAGCGTGAAGGCCACCACCACCGAGAAGCTGGGCTTCACCGGCCGACGCGAAGGCATCGCCGCGCAGGCCGTCGCCACCGTCGAAATCCCGAGGCGCTGATGTTCGACCACGAAATCCGCGAGTCCGCCGAGCATGTCCTCGAAGTCTGCCGCCGCAAGCGCCTGCGGGTCGTGACGGCGGAGTCCTGCACCGGCGGCCTGATCGCCGGCGCCCTGACGGCGATCGCCGGCTCGTCCGACGT
>DASXQC010000421.1:0-1585 GCA_036493235.1 Reyranella sp. | reverse complement strand
CTGGCGAGCCGCGCGGCGACGCGCTTCACCAGCGGCGGCACGTCCTCGACCGTTTCGGTCAGGAAAACGTGCAGGTCGCGGGCGGGGCCGCATTCGCCGGCCAGCCAGCGGGCTTCCGCCGCCATCGCCCGGACCAGCCGCGCCTCGACCGGGCCGATGGCGTCACGGAACAAGGTGAGGGCGGCCCGCAGGCGCCTGAGCGCCACGCGGGTCTGATGGATGCCGATCGGCCGGCGGCTGGCCAGTACCACGGCGCGGTATTTCAGAAGCTCGGCATGACACTCCGCCACGATCTGCCGCAGCGCCCGGTCAGGCGGGGTATCGGGGGCGAGGGTCGTCATGCCGGGGGCACCCTACCGGCTGGCGGGCGGCCGGCAACTTCAATCCGCGGCAGTCTGATGAACGATTTATGTCGCTCGGCAAATTTCGCCGGCCGGCCGGGCAGTTAGCAGGTATTTCCGGTGGCGGTTCGCTGGCCCCATGCCCTAGAGTCGGACCATGAGTATCGATGCGGTTGCCTTCAAGAAGGGCATGCGCCACCTCGCCGCCAGCGTGACCCTGATCACGACCCGCCACCGCGACCTGCGTGGCGGCCTCACCGCCACGGCGGTCTGTTCGGTTTCGGCAGACCCGCCGCAACTCCTGATCTGCGTCAACAAGTCAGCCTCCGCGCACGATCCGATCGGCGAGGCGGGCTTCTTCTGCGTCAACATCCTGGCCCCCGGCCATCGCAAGATCGCCGAGCGCTTCGCCGGCATGGACGGCGTCGAGGGCGACGAGCGCTTCGTCGACATGGGCGAATGGTCGAGCCTGTCGACCGGCGCGCCGGTGCTGAAGGGCTGTCCGGTGTCGTTCGACTGCCGGCTGGTGACCAAGGTCTCGGCCGGCACGCACACGATCTATCTCGGCGAGATCGTCGATCTCACGCTCGACGCCTCGGCGCACGCGCTGCTCTATGCCGACGGCAACTTCGTGCACGGCGAGCTTCTGAAGAAGGCTGCGGCGGCCGCGGCCGGCGCCTAGTGAAGCGCGCGATCCGGGATCTCTCACCGGCTTACTTTGCCATGGTGATGGCGACCGGCATCGTGTCGATCGCCGCGCACCTCTACGACATGCCGGCGATCGCCGATGTCCTGTTCGCCGGGAATATCGTTGCCTACCTGGTGCTGCTGGTGCTGACGGGGCTGCGGCTCCTGTGGTTCCCCCGCGCCTTCTTCGCCGACATCGCCGACCACCAGCGCGGGCCGGGCAACCTCACCCTGGTGGCAGGCTCGTGCGTGCTGGGCAGCCAGTTCGCGATGATCACGCACGAGCAGGCGATCGCCGACGTGCTGTGGGGTGTCTCGGTCGTGCTGTGGATCGTGCTGATCTACGGCATCTTCGCAGCGCTCTCGGTGAAGCGTGACAAGCCCGGCCTGGCGCAGGGCATCAACGGCGGCTGGCTGCTCGCGGTGGTGTCGACCCAGGCGATCGCGGTGCTGGGCGCATTGATTGCGCCGCACTGGGCGCAGCCCTATCGGGTCGAGCTCAACTTCCTCGCGCTCTCGATGTGGCTGTGGGGCGGCATGCTCTACCTCTGGATGGC